>CAMJXI010000017.1 GCA_946409675.1 uncultured Lactobacillus sp.
CTTAATTTGGTTAGCACTCTCTTCACCAGTTACGTAAAGAACTGAGTGCTCTTTACCTAGGTAGCCGGTAATTTGTAAGAGTAAAGTCGATTTACCAATTCCGGGTTCCCCACCAATCAGAACTAACGAGCCGGTCACGATGCCACCACCGAGGACCCGATCAAGCTCGGTGAACTGGGTTTTGGTTCGGAGTTCAGTGTGTGAAGTCACTTCATTTAATTTAATTGGTGCGTGGCTACCGGTCTTCGTCATTAGGCGACTGGGTGAAGCCTTGGTTGAGGCTTTTTGGACAGTTTGTTTTTCTTCGACGAACTGGTTCCAAGCGCCACAGTTAGGACAACGACCGAGGTAGCTGGCGGAAATATAGCCACAGTTTTGGCAAACATATTGTGTTTTTATTTTGGCCACAATTATTCTCCTTTAATGCCGGAAGAACCGAATCCTCCAACGCGAGCACTAGTGATTTCTTCCTCGTCATCAGCGACTAAGTAAGGCATGAAAATTCCCTGGGCAATACGTTCACCCTTCTTTAACTTAACGGATTTAACGCCAAAGTTAACGAGTTGAACGAAGATTTCGCCTTCGTTCTTGGGATTGTCATAGTAATCGGCATCGATGACGCCAATACCGTTGGGCAAAATTAAGCCTCGTTTAAGAGGGTTGCTCGAACGGTTAGCTAAAATTAAGACTTCGTTTTCTGGCATGTAGGCCTTAATTCCCGTTGGGACCAACAATGGCTTCAGAATTTTCTGACTTAGTTCAAAATCTTGTTCGTTTAGTTCGTGTCCGTTTCTGATGAGACGGAAAATTCGGACGAAGTTCAAGCGCCAGATTGAAGGCAACTCGAAATCCTCGGCTACTTCAAAATCATACCCCGCAGCCATTTTAGTTTGTCTTTTTGGTAAATTTAGTCCTTGGTTAGCGTAACGCTCGACTATTTCGAATCCACGTTTTTTCATTACTCTCTCCTTTAAAATCTCAATTCCCATTATAACAAAATACGCGAAAGATTTTGAAAGCTTTTTAATTGCCATTATTTTAATTTTTAGTCACAATGAATTTATAGGAAATAAGGAGGAATTGACCATGGAATTTACTCGTGAACCTTTGAGATTTTACAATAATAATGCTGACGGTACTCTTGCTGCAGAGATTACCTGGGAAACGGCCGCAAATGGCGCA
Organism: uncultured Lactobacillus sp.; assembly: GCA_946409675.1. Classification (GTDB taxonomy): domain Bacteria; phylum Bacillota; class Bacilli; order Lactobacillales; family Lactobacillaceae; genus Amylolactobacillus. The sequence continues at coordinate 1,183 of CAMJXI010000017.1, forward strand.
ATCATCGTGATTGAACATACTTTTGTCAACCCAGAACTAAGGGGTCAAGGTATTGCGGCCCAATTGGTCCAAAAAGTGGTGGATTTGGCCCGAAGCGAGAATAAGCAAATTTTGCCACTTTGCCCCTACGCAAAAAAATCTTTCATTAATACACCAGAATACGCAGATTTATGGTATAAAAGAACTAATGATTAATATCTGAGACTATCAATTATGTTGATAGTCTTTTTGGTGAAAAGGAGTTCTTCAAAATGGATCAAAATTTGTTAAAAAAAGAGGCTGCTGAATCAGCTATTCAATTCATCGAAGATGGCATGAAGGTTGGTTTAGGGACGGGTTCAACGGTGAAATACATGGTTGATGCGTTGGCTAAACGAACACACGATGAAAAGATGCAACTCACTTGTGTGACGACGAGCTCACGGACGAAGGACCAGGCTGAGAGTTTAGGACTTAAAATCGTGGACTTAAACGACGTGGACCACCTCGATTTGACGATTGATGGTGCCGACGAGATTGATAAAAATTTTCAGGGAATTAAGGGTGGCGGTGCTGCTCATACGATGGAAAAAATCGTCGCAACAGCTAGTGACCAAGTAATTTGGATTGTCGATGAGAGCAAGATGGTCGATACGTTAGGCAAGTTCCCTCTACCTACTGAAGTGTTTGATTACGGTTTGACCCAGATTACAAAGACTTTTGAAGACCTCAACTATCACCCTGTTTTGCGTCATTACGACGATGGCAAAATAGTACGGACTCACTTTAAAAACTTAGTGCTTGATTTACACCTTGACCAAATTAAAGACCCCCATGCTTTGGCAGATCAACTAGATCACCAGGTAGGACTTGTGGAACATGGACTATTTTTGGATATGGTAAATAAGGTGATTGTGGGAACGGAAAATGGTCCTAGAATCATTGATAATATTAGATAGAGTGTGTAAACCCACGGTTATCTCTTGAGGATTAACGAGGCTCTGACAAAACAGGAACTGTTTTGAGAAGAGCTAGTTAAACGCAGAGAGATGTGGGTTGGAACACGTTTCAGAACCAAGGGAGCGTACTCCCACTATCAAGATTTAATCATCTTTTTCATTCACATTTTTCTATTAAAGTAACATTAATTTTTAATTAGACTTACAAATTACATAGCGGTATGATGGATATTGTATGAAAACTCAAGGAGGATTTTTTGATGACAAAGGAAATTAATTCAGATACAATCAAAGCTTTTAAACAAAAGCTAGCAAGCCAACCAAGTGCTGCTATTGCTGCACGTACGGTTGCCAAAAATGGTATTTTAGCAAGTAGCGAAAACCTCTCTTCAAAAATTGCGATGGATCAAACCTTTTCTGTCGAAATTGACACGGGATCAGTTGCTAACCAAAAACAATCTGGTCGTTGCTGGATGTTTGCCGCATTGAACACAATGCGTCACCCTCTCCAAACAAACTTCAAGATTAAAGGTTTTGAACTTTCACAAAACTACACTAACTTCTGGGACAAGTTTGAAAAATCAAACTGGTTCTTGGAAAATGTTATTAACACAGCATCCCTTCCACTTGGAGATCGTAAAGTCGATTTCTTGATGACTACACCTCAACAAGATGGTGGTCAATGGGATATGCTTGTTGCCCTTATCCAAAAATACGGTCTTGTTCCTAAGAGCGTAATGCCTGAAACTTACAGCTCAAGCAAATCAAGTGAATTAAACAATCTCTTGAACCTTAAGTTACGTAAAGATGCTGTTGAACTTCGTAAAGTTGTCAATGCTGGTAACGACGACGCAGTTATCCAAGCACACAAAGACGAAATGATGGCAGAAGTTTACCGCATCTTAGTTTATGCATTGGGTACTCCTCCAGATACATTCGACTTCGAATACCGTGATGACGACAAAGAATATCACCAATTCTCAAACTTGACTCCAAAGTCATTCTTTGAAAAATTTGTTGGTTGGAACTTAGAAGACTACGTTTCAGTAATCAACTCACCACAAAGCGACAAACCTTATAACCACACTTACACAGTTGAATTATTAGGTAACGTTGTTGGTGGTCGCCAAGTTAAACATTTGAACCTTGAAGTTGAAGAACTCAAACGTTTGGCAATCATGCAATTACAAGCTGGCGAAACAGTATGGTTTGGTTCAGATGTTGGCCAAAGCTCAGAACGTCAACTCGGTATCATGGACACTGCATTTTATGACCGTGAAGAACTCTTCGGAATTGACCTTTCAATGACCAAAGCAGAACGCTTGGATCACGCTGAAAGCTTGATGACTCATGCTATGGTACTTACTGGTGTTGACCTTGTTGAAGGCAAACCAACTAAGTGGAAGGTTGAAAATAGCTGGGGCGATAAAGTTGGTAAAAAAGGTTACTTCGTAATGAGCGATGACTGGTTCTCAGAATTCGTTTACCAAGTCGTAATCAACAAACTTTACTTGAACGACGCTGAAAAGACTACTTATGAAAACGAAGAACCAAAAGTGCTTGCACCTTGGGATCCAATGGGTTCATTAGCAGACTAATTGCTTTAAAAATATAAAATCTACCAAAATTTAACAAATCAAAAATGACTCGAAAATTAATTTTTCGGGTCATTTTTTTCGTTGCTTTAATTTTTTTAGTCGTTTGCTTTTAAGGCGTCGATCATATCGATGTTCTTCAATTTATGGTGTGTCACGAGAGACACGATTAAGGTGAACAAAATCGTTAAGCCAACAGCTGAGATGTAGCCCACTAAACTTATGGTTAAGGGGAAAATAACCTGGGCAGTCATCGCCTGCTGCAAGATAAACCACAGCAACGCATTCCCAAAGACGATCCCAAGCAAAATCCCAAAGAGCGTCAAGATAATGTTCTCCCGCACGATGTACATTGTCACCTCATCGTTGTGGAAGCCTAAGACCTTAATGGTCGAGAGTTCACGCACTCGTTCGGAGATATTCACGTTGGTTAAGTTATAAAGTACCACGAAGGTTAAGAGACCGGAAAGTAAGACAAAAATCCAAATAATTGGGCTTAAGCTGGCCGTTTGGTCGGTCAAGACTTTCAAGTTTTCGGACATAAAGTTGATGTTCACGATTTCCTTGGTACCCAATAAATCGGTCGCCAACTTGTCTTTCTTCGAATCACTCATCTGCTTGGTTTTCAGCAACCAAGCGTTGTCACTCAGTTTTTTGTTGGTAACAGACTCGTAGTAATCCTTGCTAAGATACAGGAAGTGTCCGACATAGTTTTCGGCAATACCCGCCACCTTAAATTTCAGCTTCTTGTTATTGGAATCAACGACGTTAATCGTACTTCCCTTCTTCAAGCCGAAAATATCCGCGGTCTTCGTCGAAACTAAGACACCCTTTTGCCCAAGCGTCTTCTCGTCTACTTTCAAATACTTCGCAAATTCTTTCGGTTGGTCGGTAATCATCATATCGACTGAATCAACCGTCTGTTTGCTTGATTTTACCTTCACCATACTGTTGTTAATCGCGATTTTGGATTTAAACGCGTCACTCTCGTCCAAAATCTTGTTAGCTTTAGTTAGCTCATCATCAGACCTAAAGGTAGCTATCGCTTGATAGGACAACACATCGCCGAACTGGCGGACCGATGTTTCATTAATCGAATCACGAATCCCAAAGCCGGTCAAAATCAATGCGGTCCCACCGGCAACGCCGATGATTCCCATCCACATCCGCGACTTGAACCGAAAGAGATTGCGGTAGCTAACCTTTCTGAAGAAGCTGAGTCGTTGCCATAACGGTTTGATCTTTTCGAGCAAGATTCGCTTGCCGGCCTTTGGTGCCTTGGGCAACATCAAAACCGCCGGTTTCTGTCGCAGTTCTTGAATCGTGACAATCAATACCGCACCGATTGTGGCAAACAACGCTAATGCAATCGAGATGATGATCGTGCTCCACTCAAACGTGATACCGACCGAGTGGAAGACGTATTGCGTCTGCATCATCGAGACGATGATTTGCGGCAACGTGCTGACCCCAATCACAATCCCGAGGACAATTCCGAAGAATGCTGCCAAAAGTGCGTAGAGTAGGTAATTCTTTTGAATCTGGCCTCTGCTATAGCCGAGTGCCTTCAACGTTCCAATCTGGGTTCTCTCTTCTTCAACCATCCGGGTCATCGTCGTAAACGTGATCAAGATTGCAATAAGGAAGAAGAACATTGGAAAGACGTCAGCGATAACGGTAATTCTGTCCGCAAGTGCACCGTAGTCGCTAAACCCGGCTAAGTCTTGGCGGGTGTTGTAGAAATACGTCGTCTTATTTTGTTGCACCTTTTGCTTGGTCGTCGCAATCTCTGCTTGGACTTCTTCCAACTGCTTTTGTTGTCCCAACAATTCTTGGTTCGTTGGAGCTTGTGTCAATCCTTGTTTAACCTGGGTCAGAGATTGGTTAACTTGTTGTTCTTGCTTAGTTATCTGGTCCAAGATTTCTTTGTCGCGGACACCCGCTTGTTTCTTGAACTTGGTTTCAACGAGGTCGACTTCTTTATTAGTGGCGTCCTTATACTCGTCTTTGAAGCTATTCAAGTCTTGGTTCTTGCTGAAACGCAAGTTGATGCTTGAGTAATAATCAGACTTGAAATTAGCTTTTGGGATATAGGCAAAGTAATCGACCGAGCCGTTACCAATATTGGTTGCCGGGCGAGAATGCTTGTTGATCATCAAAGGAGAAGTCGCAAAACCGACAATCTTAAAGGTCTTATTCTTCAAGTTATCAGTCTTTAAGGTGATCTGCTGGTTTAGTTTGTAGTCTTTTTTTAAGGCTAACTCATCGAGCAAAATTTCGTTTTCTTTAGTTGGAAACTTCCCAGAAACCAATCTTGGCTTGTTGAGCTTCTGGTCCTTGGTGTAATCAAACACCTGAATAATCTCGCTCGATTCTTTCTCGAGGACCACTTCTGACTTGGTAGTGCTGACGGTTGCACCCTTGATTTCTTGGGCGAGTTTTAAATCCTTATCCGTTAGACCTGAGGTCGAGACAATTTGAATATCACTCGCCTTTTGTTCATTGAGGTAGTTGCTCGCGTTATTGAAGAGATCTGGTCCACTAGACTTAATCCCCACGAAGAGCAAGACGCCCAGCATGATAATCAGGATGATTGCAATGAAGCGTCCCATGCTACCCTTGATTTTGCGCAAAAGCATTTTAAATTGTAGTTGATTTTTCATAGTGCTCACCACTCAATTTCGTCGATTGAGGTTGGGTGTTCGTTTGTTTCAATCTTCTGCACACGCGCATCGTTAATGTGAATGACCTTGTCGGCCATTGGCGCAATCGCCGCGTTATGCGTAATGATAATGACCGTTCTCCCCTTTTGGCGGCTGACTTCTTGTAACAGACGCAAAACCTGCTTACCCGTTTCAAAGTCCAACGCACCGGTTGGTTCGTCTGCCAAAAGTAATTTAGGATTCTTGGCTAAAGCACGTGCAATCGCCACACGTTGTTGTTCCCCACCAGAAAGCTGGCTCGGGAAGTTTTCCATTCTCTGACCCAAGCCAACTTCAGTCAAGACTTCTTCTACATCGAGCGCATCAGCCGTCACAGCAGAAGCCAACTCCACGTTTTCCTTAGTCGTAAGTGTTGGGATCAAGTTATAGAATTGGAAAACAAATCCCACGTCAGTCCGGCGATAGTCGGTCAACTGCCGGTCGTTGAAGTCAGCAATATTCTTCCCATCAACAAATAATTGGCCGTTGGTTGCTTTATCCATCCCACCAAGAATATTCAGAATTGTCGATTTCCCGGCCCCACTGGGTCCCAGAATCACCGTCAGCTCACCTTGTTTAATCGTGAAACTAACGTCGTTATTAGCGATGATTTCCGTATCACCCATGTGATAAATTTTATTGATGTGTTGCACATCGATGTATTCAGTCATGATAACTACCTAATTTTCTTTTATTGTTGTGCATAACTTATAATATTTTTTATTGATACCTCAATTATATAGCATTACAAAAAAAAGCGGGGGCTTGTTTGCCCCGCTTTTACAAATATTATCACCAAATTTTCAAAACTTTGTCGCGCATCATTTTAGTTAGGTTAAATTGATGGACTCTTGGCTTCTCACTTTCCGGAAAATCCTTCACGAAATCCGTCAGATTAACCAGTCCGGTGTAGTAAGACATTGCCCCATTTTCCTTTTTCAGTGGTCCAATCAGCTCATTTCTCAATGGCTTAGCCGAAATCAAAAAATGTTTATGATGAAATTTGAACACAAAAAACGGTAACTTGTACTTATTCAACAAATCATCCTCAGTTTGGCCCAAGTTAATGACGTTTCGATAACTGCCAAATTTTTGGGTAAACTTCTGGTTGAATGAAAAATAGAAATTACTGATGTGCACACTCGGAAAGTCTTTTTCGAGCACTTCATCGGGTACGACATAAACGTTGGCGTACCGTTGGAGATTACGTTCTCTTTGATACAGTGCCCCTTCCATTTGGGTGGGGCTAATCTTGATTGTCCAATCGGGTGGATTGGGCTCTTTTTCGTACCATTCGTACATTTTTTTAATAACGCTAGGCTTCACCCAATGAAATTTTACACGTACTTCATTGCGCGCCAAAAGTCCTGGTAGATTATTTCTTTCCATCAAGTCGACGACGAACGTTTCATAATGATACATATCTACAAGCTCGTGATAGGTTTCAATTGAACCGGGAGCCAAATGAGTACCATCGACGATTACAGTTTCGCCACGGCTCATTTTACCCTCAACTAAACGCATGACGAGTTCTTTGGTCTCAACGTTTGCGGTGCGAGGGATGATGTGATGTAGGTTTTGACTATCTTCGTCAAAACTATAAGTCAGGTTTGCAAACAACAAGCGAATCTCATCTTGGGAGATGGCATATGGTTGTAAACGATGACGGGAAATAAAAGATGATTTACCAGAACCGGGTGCGCCTCTTAATAGAAATAGTTTTCGCACAGTTCTTCCTCTTTATTCTAAATACTTGCTTAAATTTTATCATAAAACGCAGGAAACATTATTTATTTTTTTCTGAAATAAAAAAACAAACTTCTAATTGAGTGCTTCAATCAGAAATTTGTTTCCTAAATAGCGTATTTAATGGTTGGTCGTTATAGATATTTAATCTCGTTAATGCTGAGGTCATGGTTCAAATCGTACACAATCGGTTTTGCGTTGGGCACTTCCACGTGCAAAATATCTGCGTTTGAAATACTCTCAAAATATTTCACGATGGCACGTAATGAACTCCCGTGAGCGACGATCAGCTGATCTTCTCCCCGTCTTAACCTCGGTGCAACGCTGTCGTTGTAATAAGGTAAGATCCGTGAACTGGCCATATGCAAGCTTTCGGCTTGAGGCAAAAGTATCCGGTCCAAGTTTTCATAACGCCGGTCGGTAATCGGGGCTCCGAGTTTCGGTGGCACTGCATCGTAACTTCTGCGCCACTTTAAAACTTGCTCATCCCCGAATATTTTCCGGGTAATATCTTTGTTCACACCACGTAAGGCTCCGTAATGACGCTCGTTTAAGCGCCAAGTCTTATTCATCGGCAGATCCAAGAAGTCACACTGCTCGGCAATAATGTTGGCCGTTTTGATGGCTCGCGTTAGAACACTCGTATGAATCATTGTTGGGTTAAAGTCCTCTAATTCTGCGAGTTTTTGGCCCGCTTCGATGGCTTGTTCAACTCCCAATTCACTTAGTGGAACATCGTTCCAACCGGTATAAATATTTTTTTGATTGGCCGTACTTTGGCCGTGTCGAACCAAAACTAATTTTGGCAAAATTTTTCGCTCCTATATTTAGATCTGGTTATTTTAAATCGTCTTCACTGACAGCATCTAAGGCTGTTTCGATAGCAGCAACAGTTTCTTTCAAAGTGTCGCCTTCAAATGGTGATTTCATGTTACCTAGTTTGATTAATTCAAGCAAGGTCTTTGAACCACCAGCCTTAGCCATGGTCAAATAATCGTTCCAAGCTGTTTCATCATGGTCGACTTCGCGGCGTTTCCAGAATTCTTGGGCAACTACTTGAGCAATCGTGTAATCGATGTAATAGAAAGGAGAGGTAAAGATATGAGGTTGGCGCATCCAGTAGATACCACGTTCCATATCCTTGTTATCCGCATAATCTTTATGAGGAAGATATTCTTTCTCTAACTTACGCCAAGTTGCTTTTCTTTCGTCTGGGGTCAACTCAGGGTGTGAATAAACTTCATATTGGAAGTGATCAACAAGAACACCATATGGTAAGAAGTTCATGGTGCTTGCCAAGTGACTGAACTTGTATTTAGCAGTTTGTTCTTCGAAGAAGAGATTCATCCAAGGATAAGCCATGAACTCCATACTCATACTGAAGATTTCAGCAGCTTCAAAGGTTGGGAATTGCATGTCGAAACCTTTAATCCATTGTGCTTCAAAAGTTTGGAATGCATGTCCGGCTTCATGAGTCAGAACATCGACGTCCCCAGAAGTACCGTTGAAGTTAGAGAAAATGAGAGGAGTCTTCCACTTAGGGATAAATTCACAGTAACCACCACCCTGTTTGCCAGGTTTAGTGACAAGATCCATGGTGTCATTTTTCACCATGAAGTCGAAGAATTCGCCTGATTCAGGAGACATTTCACGATACATCTTTTGGGCCTTTTGAACAAGTTCTTCAGGTGTACCCTTTGGTGTAGCGTTACCGTTAGGGAATTCCAAAGGTAGGTCATAGTAATACAAGTGATCTTTGCCAAAACGTTTAGCGGTGCGGTCGTAGAAACGTGTTACTGCTGGAGTAACGTATTTTTTCACTGATTCGCGGTAGTTATTAACCATCTTTTGGTCGTAACCAAAACGGTTCATCGTTGCAAAACTCATCTCGGCATAGTCTTTGAAGCCAAGCGTTTGGGCATACTTAGTCCGCAATTTAACCATTTGGTCGTAGATGTCATCAATTTCAGCTTCATGTTCTACAAACCAAGCTGTATTCGCTTCAAAAGCAGCCTTACGAACGGCCTGATCCTCATCACTTTGGAACTTGCCTAATTGACTAAGGTTACGTTTTTCGCCTTGGAAATCAATTTGAGCGCTCGCAATCAACTTGTCGTACTTAGATTGAAGGGCGTAATCCTTTTGGAGGTCGCCGATAATCTTAGGGTCAAAAGTCTTGATTTGGTTTTTAGCCTTCAAAACATAGGTCTCAAGAATGGTGCCATCGGCAACTAAATCATCACGGTAAGGTGAAGCTAAGATAGCCTTAGCAAGTTCGGTTTCGAGATCTGCCACGTAAGGTGAGTTTTCATCCCAGAAATCTTGTTCGTCGTCATAAAATTTATCACGAGTATCGATGGTATGGCGATAAGATGCTAACATCGCGTATGAGTTCACATCGATGAGGTAGTCGTTGAGTTTTTCAACGGCAACTTTTGCACTAGCAAAGCCACCGGCGTTAGTAAATTCAGCAAGTGTGGCCTTGAAGTCTATTTTTAATTTATCTAAATCTGGACGTCCATATTTTATTTCAGGTAATTTAGTCATAAAATCCTCCATTCTGCAATCTGCAATAATTCAATTATACGTTATTAAAGAAATATGATAAAGGTAGATTTGGGGTATTTTAACTAGCTTTGTTTACAGAAAAACACTTTGTATCAATTAGAAGACGTATCATTTGGTCACGCAACTTATCAATAGTAAGATGAATTTGTAAATTGATTACGGCAAAACGCGTAATCATTCTTTTAGGAGGATACAAAATGACAGATACGATTAAATCAGGAATTGCGATGGTCAAAGTACTTGAGGCATGGGATATCGATCATATTTTTGGAATTCCAGGTGGCTCAATCAACACCATTATGGATGCCTTGCATTCAGAGCAATCAAATATCAAATACATTCAGGTACGCCACGAAGAAGTGGGCGCCCTCGCCGCAGTTGGTGAGACCAAGATGAGTGGTAAAATTGGCGTGGCTTTTGCAACAGCCGGACCCGGTGCAACGCATCTCTTCCAAGGTCTTTATGATGCCAAAATGGATCACGTGCCAATGCTTGCGTTAGTTGGCCAAGTTAACCGGCAAACGATGAACACGGACGGCTTTCAGGAAATGGATGAAGTTCCAATGTTTGGCGACGTGGCGTTCTACAACCGAAACGTGATGACGGCTGAACAACTACCAAGCGTGGTAGATCAAGCTATCAAGCATTCTTATGAAGAACACGGTCCAGCAGTTGTGACGGTTCCCGTTGACCTTGGTTGGATGGATATTCCAGATACATTTGTCCCAACGGCTAAGGACTACCGGGTTAACTTGCCGGTTGCCAGTGACGACGACATCAAGAAAGCCCTAGTACTAATTTCCCAGGCCAAACGCCCTATTCTCTATATTGGTAAGGGTGCGCGTGGCGCAACTAAAGAAGTGTTGGAATTTGCCAAAATGTACCAACTTCCGATTGCGTCGAGTGCCCTAGCAAAAGGAATTATTCCAGATGCAGAAGATTCGTACTTGAAGAGTGCTGGCCGTGTTGCAACTAAACCTTCAGTTGAGGCGTTAGCTGAAACCGACCTGATTCTCTTCATGGGCTCGGATTATCCGTTTGCCCAGTTCTTCTTCAACCCAAATGCGAAATTCATTCAGGTGGATATCGACAGCTCAAAACTCGGTAAGAGACATCATACTGACCTCGCGATTTTGGCAGATGTGCAATCAACCTTACAAAAACTGATTGCAGTCGGAACACAACAACCCGAAACTGCTTGGTACCAAGCTAACATCAAGAACAACCAGAACTGGAAACAATGGGTCACCAAAATGGGTGAATTAGACACTAATCCACTCAGAATTGAGCCAGTTTTAAATGAAATTAACCGGATTGCTCAAGATGACGCGATTTTTGCAGTGGATGTGGGGAATGTGACCATCGAAGGGGTTCGTTTCCTCGAAATGAATCCCAACCAAAGCTTCACGACGAGTGGTTGGTTTGCAACGATGGGTTACGCGCTCCCTGCAGCAATCGGTGGCCAAGTGAGCTATCCTAACCGCCAAGTCTTCTCGATTTCGGGTGACGGCGGATTTGGCATGGTCGAGCAAGATATTATTACCCAGGTAAAATACAACTTGCCAATTATCAACGTGGTCTTGAGTAATGAAACGTTTGGCTTTATCAAGGCTGAACAAGACGATACCGGCCAATCGCATTATGGCGTTGATATTGCGGATGCCGACTTCGGTGCACTCGGTACGGCTTTAGGGGCTAAAGGCTTCACCGTTAGAACAAGATCAGAGTTAACTGCAGCATTTGACTTTGCGAAAACCGCCACAGTTCCGGTGGTCATCGATGTGAAGATTACGGGCGACCGCCCTCTTCCAGTCGAACAATTACAGATTGATCCAGCGAAATTCTCGGCTGACCAAATTCAGAAATTTAACGACGTTTATAATAGTGGAGATTTAGTTCCGTTGACCCAATACTTAGCAGATTTTGATGCCTAGACGCAAAAGTGTCGCAACTTCTAACGAAGTGCGACACTTTTTTTGTTTAGTTAACTATTTTAACTAAATATATTTAGCTTGGATCCACTGGTTCTTGTTTCCGAGATTGATGTAGGTTTCACCGTTGATGGTCTTTGTCCCAACAACCTTCCATTTAGAACCATGTTTCACATATTGTTTTTTGGCAGGAACTTTGCCGTTTGCATCCCGCAAAACAACGCCGTAATTCTTGATGTAGTTGATTTGAATTACCTTTGAAGTTGCTTTTGCTACTGGTTTTGCAGCTGGCTTAGTGGTTGCCTTACTGGTTGATAATTTAACAAACTTAGCTTCCACCCATTGATTATCATTTCCCAGGCGATAGTACTTTGCACCATTAATCACTTTTTGCGCATTAACCTTCCAGCTAGAACCATGTTTAACGTATTGCTTCTTGGCAGGTACTTGGCCGTTTTGGCTACGTAAAACAACACCATATCCCGGTTTATAGTTAATTCGACCGGTTGCACTCAAAGCAGTCGCAGCAGATCGGAAGAGCGTCGTGTAGGAAAAGAGTGTAGATCTCGGTGGTCGCC
>CAMJXI010000018.1 GCA_946409675.1 uncultured Lactobacillus sp.
ACCACCGAGATCTACACTCTTTCCCTACACGACGCTCTTCCGATCTCTTAGCCAAATTTGTAGTGACTTTTGGCACAGCGGACGAGAATATCGTGCACAGTGGCAACGTTGCACAACTAGGTTTGCTACAAGAAGCAACTGATGTTAATAATTTTGTGCCGACTTATCTGCGCAAAACACAGGCAGAAATTGAGTGGGCTAAGAAGACTGGCAACACGCTGAACTCAAAGGATGTAAACTATGTTGAAGAAGTTTAAAAACTTTTTTGAGCCACCGGCGGTTTTTGATTTATCGTTTGAACCCTTTGTCAAAAACATTGGTGGCCTCAATTTGCAAATCATGAAGGCGCAGGATAGTCATCTTGATGACTTACTAGACCTCGAACGTCACGTTTATCACGGCCAAACACCGTGGAACCGGTTCTCATTTAAAAGTGAGTTGAAGAAGCACCACAACTCACTTTATTTGGTTGCTTACGACGGTTCGGCCTTGGTTGCTTTTGTGGGTGCAAGGTTTACGCCAGAAGACGGACACATCACTAACGTGGCAGTGCGACCTGAGTACCAGCACCGTGGTATCGGTACGTTTTTGGTGGCAATGATGATCGACTATGCTAAGCAAAACGATTGTGGTCAGATGAGTTTAGAAGTAAGAATCGACAACAAGGGTGCCCAGAAGGTTTACGAAAAGTTAGGCTTTACGGTGCACAAGGTCCGCGAGAACTACTACGTGACCGAGCACGTCGATGGCTTGAACATGACATTGCAGCTCAAAAAGGGCGCAAAGCCAGTTGAAGATTAGAACAGTTAGAGTAATAAGGAGTTTGTTTTGACGAAAGACAATTTAATTTTGGCCTTCGAGACTAGTTGTGATGAAACTAGTGTCGCTGTGGTCAAAAATGGGCGTGAAATAAAATCAAATATTATCGCGACCCAAATTAAGAGTCACCAACGTTTCGGTGGGGTCGTACCAGAAGTGGCTAGTCGCCACCATATCGAAGTGATCACCCAAGTTTTAAACGAGGCGTTGGCAGAAGCTGACGTGACGTATGATGACATCGACGCGGTTGCAGTTACTAAGGGACCGGGACTTGTCGGAGCACTCTTAATCGGCGTAGCGGCTGCCAAGAGTGTGGCTCTTGCTGAAAACAAGCCACTAATTGGGGTAAATCATATTGCAGGACACATCAACGCCGCTAATTTGATTGATCCAATCGAATATCCCGCCCTTGCACTAGTTGTTTCCGGTGGTCATACCGAGTTGGTTAACTTAATCAGTCCAACCGACTTTGAAATCATCGGGGATACACGCGATGACGCGGCTGGTGAAGCTTATGACAAGATTGGCCGTGTCTTAGGAGTGCAATATCCTGCCGGCAAAAAAGTCGACGAGATGGCTCACCTTGGTCAAGACACGTTCCACTTCCCAAGAGCAATGATGGAAGACAACGACTATGACTTCTCATTTAGTGGTTTGAAGAGTTCCTTTATCAATACAGTTCATCATGCCGACCAAATCGGTGAAGAATTGGATAAAAACGATTTAGCAGCTAGTTTTCAAGCGAGCGTGATTGACGTGTTAACGCACAAAACCTTACGCGCAATTCGCGAGTTACAACCAAAGACTTTTGTTTTGGCCGGCGGAGTAGCTGCAAACCAAGGCTTGCGTGAACGCTTGACCGCAGAACTTGGCAAGCTCGCTCATTCGCCTAAAGTGGTTATTCCACCAGTTCGTCTGTGTGGCGACAATGCGGCGATGATTGGGGCAGCTGCCTATAATCAATTTATGGTTGAAGATTTCACCGACTTAACACTTAATGCAGATCCATCACTTGAATTACCATATGCTAGCGAAATGCTAGTCTAGCAAAAAAGCTGACAAACGAGATTTTCTCGTTTGTCAGCTTTTATTTTATTTTTTCTACTTTTCTTTTTTAACCAAATTCAGTTTAACAATGTTTGTTAATCAAAGTCTTCCAGTTCAAGCAAGGCTTCTTCCCACTGGCTCGAAACTTCATCAGACTCAGCGGATAACTTTTGAATTTCGCGTTGGATTGGGTCCAACTTACCAAAGTCTGTTGCGATTTCCGGTTTTGACATCTCGAGCGTCAACTCGTCAATCTTGGTTCCCAATTCATCAATTTTTTGTTCTAGTTGTTCAACCGTGCGTTCAAGCTTGCGCTTGTCTGATTGGAGCTGCTTTTGCGCCTGGTAGTCGAGTTTTCCAACATCATCGGCATTATTACTGCTATTCGCGTTATTTGCTTCTAAGAAGGCCTCACGCTCGTTTTTCTTCTCGAGATAAAACGAGTAGTTACCGTCATAAGCAGTCGCGTGCTTGTCCCGCACCGAGATGATTTTTTGGGCTAACTCATTGATGAAATAGCGGTCATGGGAAACGAAAAGAATCGTGCCCGGGAACTTATTGAGTGCCGTTTCTAGCACTTCTTTAGCCTCGATATCCAAATGGTTGGTTGGTTCATCAAAAATCAAGAAGTTGTTGTTTTCTAGCGACAGAACAGTCAGAGCTAAACGCGCTCTTTGACCACCAGATAGTTGCCCAACCGTTTTTTCGATATCCTTATCCGTGAACAAGAAACTCGCCAAAATATTGCGGATTTCCCTTTCCGGCATCAACTTATGTCTATCCCAGACGGTATCAATCACGTTTTTCTTCAAGTCCAAGTGGTTGATTTCTTGATCGTAGTAGCCAATCTGCAAGTTGGCGCCATATTTAATCGTGCCCTTGATGATCGGTAATTCCTTGACGATTGTTTTCAACAGCGTCGACTTACCAATCCCGTTTGGTCCAATGACGGCCACCCGGTCCTTTTGCCGGACCTGAAAGTTCAAATCTTCAATCATCGTTTTCTCGGGGTAGCCCACGGTCAGGTCGTCCATGATTAAGACTTCCTTGCCGGTCTGTTTCTCGATTTCAAAATTAATCCGCACCTTTTGGTCGTGTTTCGGTGGATCAATCAATTCGATTTTATCGAGTTGCTTCTGGCGGGATTGTGCCCGTTTCGTGGTCGATGCCCGCACAATATTCTTCTGGATGAAGTCTTCTTGACGTTTAATTTCAGCTTGTTGTTTCTCGTAAGCTTCTTGGCGTTGGTCGTCTAACTGGTGGCGCACCGAAACGTAGTGGGAGTAGTTTCCCTTAAACTTGTTCAGTTGGCCATGACGTAATTCGAAAATTTCCGTCGCCATCGCATCCAAGAAGTATTGGTCATGGCTGACTGCCAAAATCGCGCCGTTATAGTTCTTCAAAAAGCCTTCCAACCAATCCAACGTATCAAGGTCCAAATGGTTGGTCGGTTCGTCTAGAATCAACAAATCCGGTTTCTTGAGCAGCAGTTTAACGAACGACAAACGCGTTTTTTCACCACCAGATAAAACAGAAATCTTCTTATCATAGGTAGTTTCGTCGAAATTAAATCCGTTTAAGATACTCTTGATTTCGGCCTGGTAGGTGAACCCACCTTGTTGTTCGAAATCAAATTGTAATTGATCGTACTTATCTAAAATGGCTTGGTCCGAATAACTACTTGCGGCCAGTTGGTTTTGGAGCGCAGTTAACTGGGCCTCCTTTTGTAAGAGGTCGCTAAAAACAGTCTCCATTTCACTGTAGACCGTCTGCGTGCTATCTAAATTATTCTCTTGGGCAATGTAGCCAAAAGTTATGTTTTTGTTTTTGATTATTTCGCCACTATTGGGTTCTTCTTGGCCGGTCAAAATTTTTATTAATGTTGATTTACCAACACCATTTGGACCAACTAAGCCAATGCGCCCGTTGTCTTGAATTTCAAAACTAATATTTTTAAAAAGAGTAGAAGCACCAAAGCTCCGCTCGATATTGTTTGCTTGCGTTATTATCATTTAATCACCTAAGATATTATTTTAGCATAGAATAGAAATATATAATTTGTGAAAAATAGTCTTTTACTTTTACTGTTAAATTAGGTATTATAGTCTTGATAATGAAAACATTCACAAATTTGAGGAGCGAAAACCTAATGACCGATATTAAAATCCCTAAAGCAACTGCTAAACGTTTACCACTGTATTATCGCTATCTTGTCTTTTTGCATGATGAAGGCAAAGAAAAAGTTTCTTCAACCGAATTATCCGAGGCAGTCCAAGTTGACAGTGCTTCAATTCGCCGTGATTTCTCCTATTTCGGAGCACTCGGCAAACGGGGCTATGGTTATGATGTGGTTAACCTCTTAGAATTCTTCAAAAAAATCTTGAACCAAGATACCTTGACGAACGTGGCTTTGGTGGGAGTAGGTAACATGGGTCACGCTCTCTTGAATTACAACTTTAAGAGAACCAACAACATTCGGATTTCTGCCGCTTTTGACATCAACCCTGAATATACTGACACAATCATGAACGGTGTTCCCGTTTATCAAAATTCCGACATGAAGTATCAAATCGGTCAACAACAAATCGAGATTGCTATTTTGGCAGTGCCAAAGGATCAAGCCCAAGAAATTACCAACCAATTAGTTGACGCTGGCATCAAAGGCATCATGAATTTCACCCCACTTCGGGTTTCTGCGCCAAGTGACGTCCGTGTGCAAAACGTTGATTTGGCAACGGAATTACAGACTTTAATCTACTTTTTGGAACAAGACAAACACTAAACATTAAACAACGCTTAAGGCGTTGTTTTTTTTATCCAAAAACTTGCATTCATTTAGAAATAAAGTTAAGATATTAATTGTGATTAGCACTTAAAGACATTGAGTGCTAAAAAATATTTAGGAGGTACAAAAAGTGTTAAAACCTATCGCAGATCGTGTGATCATCAAAGTTGAAGAAGAAAAAGAAGAAACCATTGGCGGAATCGTCTTAGCCTCAAATGCTAAAGAAAAACCACAAACTGGTAGCGTAATTGCTATCGGTGATGGTGCGGTTACCGAAAGTGGTACTAAATTACCAATGACTGTCAAAGTAGGCGACGAAGTTTACTACGACAAATATTCAGGCACAAAAGTGAAGTTTGATGGCGAAGACTACTTAGTACTTCGTGAAAAAGACATAATCGCAATCGTGGAATAACCGAATTGCATATCTAGTAACAAAAATTTAAATGAAAATGAGGATTGATAAAAATGGCAAAAGATATTAAATTTTCTGAAGACGCAAGAAGAGCAATGCTTCGTGGTGTTGATAAATTAGCTGATACTGTTAAGACAACTCTTGGACCTAAAGGTCGCAACGTTGTTTTGGAAAAAGGTTACGGTTCACCTGATATTACAAACGATGGTGTCACAATCGCTAAGGCCATCGAACTAGAAGATCACTTCGAAAACATGGGTGCAAAATTAGTCAGTGAAGTTGCTTCAAAGACTAACGATATCGCAGGTGACGGTACTACTACCGCAACTGTTTTGACTCAAGCAATCGTTCGTGAAGGTATGAAGAACGTGACTGCTGGTGCTAACCCTGTTGGCATTCGTGTCGGAATCGACCAAGCTACTAAAGCTGCAGTTGCAGAACTCAAAAATATTTCTCATAAAGTAAGTACTAAAGAAGAAATCGCGCAAGTAGCATCAGTTTCAAGTTCAAACGCAGAAGTTGGTAACTTGATTGCTGACGCAATGGAAAAAGTTGGTAACGATGGCGTTATCACTATCGAAGAATCAAAAGGGATCAATACTGAATTGAATGTCGTGGAAGGGATGCAATTTGATCGTGGTTACTTGTCACAATACATGGTGACTGACAACGAAAAAATGGAAGCTGACTTGGACAATCCATACATTTTGATCACCGATAAGAAGATTACCAATATTCAAGATATCTTGCCAATGTTGCAAGAAATCGTGCAACAAGGTAAGGCCCTCTTAATCGTCGCTGACGATGTTGAAGGTGAAGCATTACCTACTCTTGTTTTGAACAAGATCCGTGGTACTTTCAAGGTGGTTGCCGTTAAAGCTCCTGGCTTTGGCGACCGTCGTAAGGAACAATTACAAGATATCGCTACATTAACTGGTGGTACTGTGATTACCGAAGACTTAGGCCTTGAATTAAAAGACACTAAGATTGAACAACTTGGCCAAGCAGCTAAGGTTACTGTAACTAAAGACAACACAACAATTGTTGAAGGTGCTGGCTCAAAAGACGCTATCAACGAAAGAATTGAAATCATCAAGGGCCAAATCGAAGGCACAACTAGTGACTTTGATAAGGACAAGTTACAAGAACGTTTGGCTAAATTATCTGGTGGTGTGGCCGTCATTAAAGTCGGTGCCGCTACTGAAACTGAATTAAAAGAACGTAAATACCGTATTGAAGATGCTTTGAACGCAACTCGTGCGGCTGTTGAAGAAGGTTACGTTGCTGGTGGTGGTACTGCCTTAGTTAACGTCATCAAAGCAGTTGACCAATTGAAAGAAACTGGCGATGTCCAAACAGGTATCAACATCGTTAAACGTGCTTTAGAAGCACCAGTTCGTCAAATCGCTGAAAATGCCGGTCTTGAAGGCTCAGTTATCGTTGAACGTCTTAAGGGCGAAAAGAACGAAATTGGCTACAATGCCGCAACTGACGAATGGCGAAACATGGTTGAAGCCGGAATTATCGACCCAACCAAGGTTACTCGTTCAGCCTTACAAAATGCCGCTTCCGTTTCAGCCTTGTTATTGACTACTGAAGCTGTTGTTGCAGAAATTCCAGAAGAACATCCAGCTGATCCAAATCCAGGTGCTGGTATGGGCGGAATGATGTAAAAAAATTGAAACACTCGTGAGAGTGTTTTTTTTTTTGACCAAAACTAGGCTATAATATGAATAGTCTAATTTTTTAAGAAAAGGGGAATATTTCATGGCCAAATCTGATACCCCCATGATGCAACAATATTACAAAATCAAAGCAGAATATCCGGATGCTTTTCTATTTTACCGGGTCGGCGACTTCTACGAATTATTCGAAGAGGACGCTGTTCGTGGTGCCCAAATTTTGGAGCTGACCTTAACCCACCGCAACAAAAACGTGGAGAACCCAGTCCCAATGGCTGGAGTGCCTCATCACGCAGTGCAGAGCTATATCGATACGTTAGTCGAAAAAGGCTACAAGGTGGCGATTAGCGAACAACTAGAGGACCCAAAACTCGCCGAAGGCATGGTTAAACGTGACGTCGTGCAATTAATCACCCCCGGCACGATTATGGACCAAAGAGGTGCGCAGGCTAAAGCTAACAACTACCTGACGTCAGTGATTACCACCAAACACGGTTTTGGCTTGAGTTATGCCGATCTCGCAACGGGTGAAGTTTATGCGACCGACTTGCCTGATTATGAAGCAGTCACCAACGAATTGCTCTCTTTGCAAACCAAGGAAGTAGTGTGGTCTGGTTCATTGACCGAAAAGGAAATGGCGCATCTAAAACAAGCAAATATCGTCGTCTCAAAGCCAATTGAAACAGACGAGCAACAAAGTGAAGTTTCTTTCGTCAGCCAATCGTTGAAGCAAGAGGCACAAATTAAGGCGACTAACCAACTCATCGAGTATCTTTTGGCGACGCAAAAACGCAGTTTGGCCCACTTACAGATTGCTAAGAGCTACCAGACGAGTAACTACTTGCAAATGAGTCACACGGTTAAACAAAACTTAGAGCTGATTCGTTCCAATAAAACGCAGAAAAAATCCGGTTCGCTCTTTTGGCTACTTGATCAAACGAAGACCGCCATGGGTGGCCGTTTGTTGAAACAATGGATCGATCGTCCCTTGATTTCGCAAAAAGAAATCGAAACTAGACAACAACTAGTTTGTGCCTTAAAAAACGATTATTTCACGAGTGCCAACATTAGTGATGCCTTGAGTGGGGTCTATGACTTAGAACGACTCACCGGACGCGTGGCTTTTGGTAGTGTAAATGGCCGTGAGTTATTGCAACTGGCTCGTTCGATTCAACAAGTTCCAGAAATTCTCGCTGCCTTGAAAAAAGCAAATGATCCAGTCTTGCAAGACTTCGGTGCCAAAATTGACCCACAAACCCAGATTGCAGAGATGATTTCGACGGCTTTGGTCGATGATCCACCGGTTTCCATTAAAGACGGTGGCGTGATTCGTCGTGGTTATTACGAGCAATTGGACCGCTACTATTCTGCGATGACCAACGGTAAACAATGGTTGCTCGAACTCACGACTAAGGAGCGCGAAGCGACCGGGATTAGCACGCTCAAAATCGGATTTAACAAGGTTTTTGGCTACTACATTGAAGTGACTAATTCGAACAAAGACTTGGTCCCAACAGACCGTTACGAGCGTAAACAGACGCTGACGAACTCGGAGCGCTACATCACCCCAGAATTAAAGGAACAAGAATCCTTAATTTTGGAGGCGGAAGCCAAATCAACCGAACTCGAATATCAACTTTTCGTGGAATTACGTGAAAAAATCAAGAAGTTTATTCCACAGCTGCAAGAATTAGCCCAGCAAATTTCGACACTCGATGTCCTAGTTTCTTTTGCTAATTTGGCCGAGAAAAATAACTACGTCCAACCGGAATTTGTCCCCGAACAAAATGCGATTGAAGTGATTAACGGTCGTCATCCAGTCGTCGAAAAAGTCTTGTTTGATGCTGACTATATTCCAAACGACGTCGTGATGAACGAAGAAACCGAGATTTTCCTGATTACCGGACCGAACATGTCTGGTAAGAGTACCTACATGCGCCAACTTGCTTTGATTGTAGTTATGGCACAGATCGGGTCGTTTGTTCCTGCCGATTCAGCCAAGTTACCGATTTTCGACCAGATTTTCACCCGAATTGGGGCGGCCGATGACTTAATCTCCGGCCAAAGTACCTTCATGGTCGAGATGGATGAAGCTAACCAAGCCTTGATGCACGCAACCAAAAATTCTTTGATTTTGTTCGATGAAATTGGCCGTGGGACCGCGACTTACGACGGGATGGCATTAGCCGGTGCAATCATCAAATACCTGCACGACCACGTCCATGCGAAGACGCTTTTTGCGACCCACTACCACGAATTAACTGATTTAGAAGAAACACTTCCAGGTCTGAAAAACGTTCACGTCGGAGCCACCAAAAAAGACGGTAAACTCATCTTCTTACACAAGGTCTTGCCGGGACCTGCCGACCAGTCTTACGGGATTCATGTGGCTAAACTTGCAGGCTTACCCGCACGTGTAATCAAGGATGCCAGCGTGATGTTGAAACAACTTGAAAAAGAAAATATCACCCAGATTAACCCAAAAGCGGCACAACTTGACTTGTTCGTGGAAGACCCAATTGATGAGAGTGTCAAAGATGTGGCCGACCAAATCAAGACGCTTTACTTGGCCGACAAATCACCACTTGAAATCATGAACTTAGTTAACCAATGGCAACAGGAATTAACAGACGAGGGTTAAAATATGGCAGAAATTAGAGAACTATCTTCGACAATTAGCGACCAAATAGCTGCTGGTGAAGTAATCGAACGCCCAAGTTCTGTCGTGAAGGAACTTTTGGAAAACGCGATTGATGCCGGGAGTACCCAAATTAAAATTAAGTTTTTACAAGCCGGCTTAAAAGAAATTGTGATTGAGGACAACGGGAGCGGGATTGCCGCTGACCAAATCGAACTAGCCTTTAGACGACACGCCACGAGCAAAATTGCGACGACTGCTGATCTGTTCAAAATCCAAACCCTTGGGTTTAGAGGAGAGGCCTTAGCTAGTATCAGTGCGGTTGCCCAAGTAGAAATTATTACGAACACGGGTGACATTGATGGCATCGTTGCACGCTTTGCCGACGGAGAACTGCAGGACAAGGAGCCGATTGCTGCTAAAAGAGGAACGAAAATTATCGTCCAAAACTTGTTCTACAACACCCCAGCCCGTTTGAAGTATTTGAAGTCTGAAAAGACTGAGATCACGAAGATTATCGATATCGTCAACCGAATTGCGTTGAGCTATCCCGACCTTGCTATCTCACTTTTTAACGGATCAAAAGAACTCTTAGCGACTTTTGGCAACGGGAATTTACAACAAGACTTGGCCCAAATTTATGGCCGCAGCATTGCCCAAAATATGCTGCCATTCAAGAATGAAGATGCTGATTTTCAAATCGAAGGATACATCACCGCGCCTGATGTGACGCGGGCCAACCGTAACTACATCTCGATTTTATTGAACGGCCGTTACATCAAGAACTACCAGCTTTCTCGGGCAATTCTAGAAGGTTATGGCTCATTGTTACAACCGGGCCGCTTTCCCATCGCGGTGATTGCCATCAAAATGGACCCACTGCTGGTCGATGTGAATGTTCATCCAACTAAACAAGAGGTGCGTCTTTCTAAAGAGGTCACGCTGAGTCGCTTGATTAACCAAACGATTTATCAGACCTTAAGCGACAATCAGACCGCTACTTCTGGGAGTGCTAAGCTTGCTAATCCAACCGATGAAACGGATTTTGATAATCTGGTCTTTAACCTGACCAAACAAAATCCTGCGGAGATTGGTGAAGATGTTCAGTCTGAGATTGTGACAACAAGTTCAACAATAGAACAAGAAATCTCAATCGATGATCAAGACCCTGACCACTCCTTAATTAGTTCGACCTGGCAGAAAAACGTCGGAGTGCAAAAATTACTGAGTGCTTTTGGCACCAAGACGGGTCGCAGGTTTATTGGTGAAAACAGTAATGATGCGACTCCAGATTTGCAGACGAAGAGTGAGCAAATCTCAGAAGCGGGCTTCCCAGAACTAACTTTTAAGGCACAACTAGCTAGCGGCTACCTGGTTTACGACTCCGAGGAGAGCTTTTATCTGCTCGACCCAGTCGCTGCAGTTGCCCGAATTTCTTATGAGGCACTCTTCCAAAACTTTCAAGAACTCGGTCAAGACCAACAAGCGTTATTAACACCATTGATTTTTGACTTGAATCAAGTAGAATTTATTAAGTTGAGTGACCACTTAGCAGATTTTGCCAAAATCGGCTTGAACTTCAGCGACTTTGGTCAGACTAGTCTCGTACTAGACACGCATCCTACCTGGTTGCCCGAAGGACAAGAAGAGAAGACGATTCAAAAAATCTTTGATTTGTATCTGGCGAGCACTCACCTAGAATTTAGTGATTTTAAGAATAAAGTTTTGTTATTGTTAAGCAAAAACCAAGGCCAAAAACAGCACCAAACCTACAATGTTCAGACAGGTCAAGACCTTGTCGAACAACTGGCACAGTGTCAAAACCCCTACCAGAGTCCCAAAGGCCAACCCGTTATCGTTCGGTTCTCACAACGAGATTTAGATAAGATGTTTAAGAAAATTCAGCGTGGCGACTTCACTGTTTAGTGGACGTCTCCTAGTTGAACTAAAAATTAGAGGTAATTATGTTTGAATATTTAAAGGGCACTATTACAGGAGTTCAACCAGGCTATGCCGTCCTTGACGTCGCAGGCGTTGGTTACAAACTCTTTTGTCCCCAACCCTACGCATACGAGTTAGATCAAGAAGTGAAAATTTTCGTCGAGCAAGTTATTCGAGAAAACGAACAGACACTATATGGCTTCTTGAGCTTGTCCGACAAACAACTCTTCCTGAAACTAACTAGCGTTTCTGGTATCGGTCCAAAGAGTGCGCTCGCCATCATGGCCGCTGAAAACTCTGCGGGACTTGCTAATGCCATCGAAAACGGCGAAGTGAAGTACCTCACACAATTTCCTGGCGTGGGTAAAAAGACTGCCTCACAGATTATCTTGGACTTAAAAGGTAAGCTAGAAGGATATGTCACCGCCCAACAACTCGAGTTGAGTGAACCTGAGAACCATGCGCTAAACGATGCAATTTTGGCATTAGTGGCATTAGGCTACACCCAAAAAGAAGTTGATAAGATTACACCGAAATTGCGGGATGCAGATTTGGCAAAAGCCGAAGAATACATTAAGCTAGGTTTAAACCTCTTATTGAAAAAAGGATAAGTAAATGACCGAAGATCGAATTTTGTCGCAAGATAATTTTGACGACGATGAAGAAAAAATTGAATTATCGCTTCGTCCTAAATTCCTCAACGAATATATTGGCCAAGACAAAGTCAAAGAAGAGATGTCCGTTTACATCGAAGCAGCTAAGAAACGTGATGAAGCAATGGATCACGTTCTTTTGTATGGCCCGCCCGGCCTTGGTAAAACAACCCTGGCGATTGTCATTGCTAACGAAATGCAGGCGAGCATCAAGAGTACGAGTGGACCAGCTATCGAAAAAGCCGGCGACTTACTTGCGCTATTGACCGAGCTTGAACCAGGTGACGTCTTGTTTATCGATGAAATTCACCGCTTACCAAAGGCTGTTGAAGAAGTACTGTATTCTGCAATGGAAGACTTCTACATCGATATCGTGGTTGGCCAAGGTGAGGGGACTCACCCCGTGCATGTTCCATTACCACCGTTTAGATCGGAAGAGCACACGTCTGAACTCCAGTCACCAATGGAAATCT
>CAMJXI010000019.1 GCA_946409675.1 uncultured Lactobacillus sp.
GCTGGTTTTGACGGCGTCGAGATTCACGGAGCCAACGGTTATTTGCTCCAAGAATCTCGACGCCGTCAAAACCAGCAGCAATAGCTCGTCTGGCAGCCTCACCAAAGGCAGCAATAGTTTCGTTAATCTCGGCTTCGGTCATTGCAAGCGGAAGTTCAGAACCAGGGCGATGGGCGAGGACAGTACTTGGAGCGATTGGCTTTGCACCGATAACACGCCCGTGTCCTAAGCGACCAACGTGAAAAATCTGAATAATGGCTTTGGCTCCTTCAGAGTGAATGGCATCTGCTAATTTAGTCAGATTGGGGATAAATTTGTCGTCAGCAATGCTGAGCTCGCCAAACCAACCCTTACCAGCTGCGGTGACGTTAGCCGCGGAGACAATTACAGCTCCGAGTCCTTTGGCGCGTTCTTGATAGAATTTGATTTCATCAAGGGAGACCTGGCCATCATGTAGGCTCTGTGAGTTGGTCATTGGAGCCATTACGAGCCGGTTTTCTAACTGGGCATCTGATTTAAATGTAATAGGAGAGAAGGGATTGTTTGTCATCGTTTTACCTCTGGTCAAAAAAGTATTCTAAAAATCTACTTACTTTAAGTTTACTAAATTTTCTTGCGAATGAAACTTTTTGTTTGACAATTAAATTGAGCGTGTTATCATAATAAACATTCGCTACCAAGTTCGGATTTTTTTAAAGAACGGAGGTAAATGACATGAAATATCGTTTACAACTAAATACTGAAACTCAATTGTTTACAGTGATCGATGCTAAAACGCATCGGAGCGCTGAAGGTGTTACAATCCAGGATGCACTAAAACAAATTCAGAAGTAATGAAGAGAGTTACGACCAATTTGGCCGTAACTCTTTTTTTGTCTTAACTTTTCAGACTGATTATACTCTTTTATTTTCTAGCTTTAATGAACACTATGATTAGTAATCAAATGCTCGTTAATAAAAGCCAGCTGGCCTAGCGCACTGAGTTCTCGCCCATATCCGGAAGCGTTGATTCCGCCAAATGGGAGTTCAGGGAGACTGACCCACGTACTATTAATAAAGGTCATTCCTGCTTCAATCTTCCGGGCAACTTCATCAGCGTGTTCTGGGTTACTTGAGAAGACCACACTACCAAGACCATAGGTGGAGTCGTTAGCTAACGCAATGGCTTCTTCTTCAGAGTGAACCAGGTAGACTTGTGCAACTGGTCCAAAAAGCTCCTCATCATAAATTGGGTTGTCTTTACTAATATCCGTGAGAATTGTCGGCATGAAGAATTGTCCATCTAAGTCGACGGGTTGGTTACCATAAACTAATTTGGCACCAGCTACCAAAGCCTCATCAACTTGTTTTTGCAACTTATCTTTGGCCCGTTTCGAAGAAAGTGGTGCGAGGGTTGTTTCAGGATTCAACGGATCACCCATCTTCACTGACTTGAATCCTTGTTCGAGTAATTCAAGCAAGTAGTCATAGTTCTGCTCAGTCACGATGAAACGTTTTGAACTCGTGCAGACTTGTCCGGCGTTATAGAGCCTCGCACCAGGTATGACATCCGCAAGTTCTTTTTTATCAACATCGTCTAAGATAATGAAGGCATCATTTCCGCCAAGCTCCATCTTCGACTTCTTCAGATTTTGGCCAGCTGCGGCTGCAACCGACCTGCCACCACGAGCTGAGCCAGTTAACGCAACTGCTTTGATGCGGTAGTCAGCAATGACTTCGTCGACTTGCTCATAATTCAAGAAGAGGTTGATGAGACTGCCTTCTGGTGCTCCACTTCGTCTAATGATGTCTGCTGCCATTTCTGCAGATCCTGGCACGTTTGAAGCGTGTTTTAGGATCATTGGGTTACCAACGACAAAGTTTGGTGCAAAGACTCTAATTACTTGATAAAGAGGGAAGTTCCAAGGTTCGCACATCAAGATGGGTCCGAGGGCTTGTTTAGTATAGTAGGATTTACCAAAATTTGATTTGAGGGTAACATCATCCATGAATTCGTGACCGTGAAGGGCAAAGTAGTCGAGAATCTGAATACAGAGATCAACTTCGCCGAGTGACTCAGTTAATAACTTGCCCATTTCCCGGGTCATTATCTCGGCCATTGGTTGGCGTTCTTGTGAAAATAAATGAGAAATTTTGGTCAGAATTTCTTCACGAGCTTGGTAGCTTTGGGTGAGCATTTCTGCCGCTAATTGAGTCGTTTTCTGTAACGGCTGTTCAATCGCGTCAGGAGTGGCAAAATCGTATTCTTGAAAAATTTCATTTGTGTATGGATTTACTGATTTATAGGTCATTTCGTGTACCTCGTTCTAAAAAAGATGGCTGATAAAGCGTTTACATTTTCTACGATAGATAACTTTGTGAAAAAAATCAACGAATTAGACCGAACTTTTCACAAACTTTAGAAAATTCCATTTTGAAAAGAGGCGATTTTCATGTATAATGAAAATTACATTAAAAAATGAAAGAGGACTACCTATGTGGCAAACGTATAAAAAAATTTCGCTAATAAAACGAATAATGGCCGGAATCGTGATCGGATTGATTTTGGGCCTGACCTTGCCACAACTCTCCTGGATCGGCTTATTAGGTAATATTTTCATTACCGCTCTTAAAGCAATCGCACCTGTATTGGTATTTTTCATTATTACAGCAGCTCTGACTAGACACCAAAAAGGTAGTCAGACAAATATGAAATCTATTATTGTGCTCTATTTATTGGCAACTTTTGTTGCTGCTTTAGTGGCCGTTGTTGTTAGTTACTTGTTCCCCGTCTCAGTTATTTTTCCTAAGGGTGGAGCAGAAGTTGCTGCCGCCGCTAAGGCTCCAAAAGCAATTGGTGACGTCGTGAACTCGCTTGTTTTGGGTGCGGTTGATAACCCACTTAAAGCCTTAACCGAGGGTAACTACCTTGCAATTTTGTTCTGGGCAGTTCTTTTAGGGATGGGATTACGTAATGTCGGCGACTCAACCAAAAAAGTAATTATTGATATTTCTGAAGCTATCACAAGCATGGTTTCTGCAATTATCCAAATGGCACCTTTTGGTATCATCGGTTTGGTTTATA
This sequence comes from uncultured Lactobacillus sp., assembly GCA_946409675.1. GTDB lineage: Bacteria > Bacillota > Bacilli > Lactobacillales > Lactobacillaceae > Amylolactobacillus. The sequence continues at coordinate 3,065 of CAMJXI010000019.1, forward strand.
GTTCTGTTGCTTCAACTGGAATCAAGGGAATGGCAACCTATGGTAAGTTGATTATTCTTTTGACGGGAACGATGTTCTTCGTTAACTTCGTGGTTTATCCATTTATGACGTGGTTGATGGTGCGCCAAAATCCGTTCCCATTGACTTGGTTTGCCTTCAAGGAAAGTGGTATCCCTGCCTTCTTTACTAGAAGTTCTGCCGTTAATATTCCGATTAACTTGGATCTTTGTCGCAGACTTCAACTCGATAAGAGCACGTATTCTATTTCAATTCCGCTAGGTGGATCAGCCAACAGTGGTGGGGCAGCAATTACTATCTCAATCATGACGTTAGTAGCTGCTCATACCCTTGGCTTACACATTGATTTTTTAACAGCATTCTTACTCTGCTTACTGACTGCAATTTCAGCAACCGGTGCTTCAGGTATCGCTGGGGGATCATTACTTCTGATTCCATTGTCATGTAGCTTGTTTGGGATTAGTAATGATATCGCTATGCAAATGGTCGGAATCGGCTTTATTATTGGTGTCATCCAAGATTCTGTTGAAACTGCTGTTAACTCAGCTAGTGACTTAGTATTTACTGCTACGGCTGAATTTGCGCATATGAGACGAATCGGCCAACCGGTTGATATTAATAAACGAGTTCAAGAAGCCAAGAAGATGGCATAGTAGCTGTCTACAATTTAATCTTACAAAAATAGTCCTTCGAAAATTTTCGGAGGACTTTTTATATCTAGAAATCATGAGTCTAATCAAGGTGATACCGTCTGCGTCTTGCCACAAAAGAAATAATCACAACCGCGATGCAAAAAAGAATACCGAGGACCGTCGCAAAAATTTGCGTCCAGAGGAAAATCTGCGGTACGGAATGCCAACCGAAATGAAGATGGAAAAAGACCGAAAAGATTGAGTGTGACAGAATAAAAAGCAAGATAACAACAAAGACGCCCAATCCAATCAAGAATTTTTGGAAGTTTACTTTACTCATAATTTGCACCTGAAATAAAAAAATATCTACAACTTAAGTATAAACCCAAACAGTAGATATTACTAATGAAAATTATAAGATATTTAGACTGAAAATGTGGAAAGGATAGCACTGGGATTCTTGAAACGGTAATCAGCTGCTGTAAATTGGCCGTGATCATGCGCACCCCAGCCTGCTAAACCAAAATCAATTTTGGCGGCATGAGCACTTTCCATATCATACGCTGTATCGCCGAAGTAGATGGATGTGGTTGGATCGGCATGCAAAAGTTCCAATGCTTTGAGTACGGGTTCTGGATTAGGCTTGTGCTTGGTAGTCATAGAGCTAGTCACGATCAAATCAAAGTAGTCCATTAATTCAAAGCGAGAGACCTCGTTCTTGAATTCAATATCTGTTTTTGAAGTGACAATCGCAATCGCTTCGCCGGCATCCTTTAAAGATTTAATTGTCTGAGTCATTTCGGCATAGGGATGCATGCTTGACCAGAAGGGTGGAATTTCCTCGTGCCAGTACTTCACGCCGAGTTCGGGGTCAACACCAAGCTTTTGCATAATAATTGCTGCGGGAATTCCCAACGAAAATTCTAGGTCTGCCAGAGTTTTCTCAAGACCAAAGTGTTTCTGCAGCACTAACTGAAGCGATTCTAAGACGGCAACTTCTGTATCAATCAACGTTCCGTCAATATCAAAAATAAATGTGTTTTTCAAAATTTTCTCCTCTAAAGTAGTTCTAAGATGTAAGTAGGTTGCTGTAACTTATAATCGGCTGCTGTGAATTGCCCGCGGTCATGTGCACCCCAAGTAGCCAAGCCAAACGTTACCCCAGCGGCCTTAGCGCTTTGCAAATCGTAAATCGAGTCACTAATGTAGATTGTATTGTCCGCGTTAGCGCCTGTTTTTTCGAGTGCTTTCCAGATTGGGTCTGGTTCTGGCTTATGCTTATTGGTGTCTGTCGCAGTGACCACATACGCAAACTTTTGGACGACCCCGTACGGGTAAACCAGTCTTTCAAGCTCCGGTTGGGATTCTGAGGTAACTACGCCGAGCGTTTGTTGCTGTGCATTTAGTTGATCGAGCGTTTCAAAAATGCCAGGGTAGACCTTAACTAAATGTTGGAAGTCGGGCATTTGGGCATCCCAGAGTTCTACGGACTCTTCAAAGGGAACGTTTAGTTCGGCCATGATTTTGTGTGCGGGGATTCCTAGAGCAAATTCCAACTCGTCCAGCGATTTATCGATGCCATAGTGATTTTTGAGCATTTGTTTCAGTGCGCCAAGGTTGGCGTGTTCAGTATCGAGTAATGTGCTATCGATATCGAACAGAAATGTATTAATCATATTTGCTCCTTTGATTTCAATGGTACTAGTTTAACAAAAAGTAAATAAAGTGTACAAATAATGTTTAATTTGCGATTTTTGTTATAATTATTATTACTAACCAATTTAGGAGAAAAATATGATTGATTGGCTACTACGTTTTGTTAAAGGAATTTTCATTGGCTCAGGGTTTATTTTGCCTGGGGTCAGTGGTGGAGCACTAGCAGCAGTATTTGAAATTTACGAACGGATTATCGATTTTTTAGCTCATCCGTTTAAAAACTTCAAACAAAATTTTGTCTTTTTTATTCCCGTCGGTGTTGGCGGAATATTCGGACTCTTCCTCTTCTCATTTTTAGTGAGTTTTGCGTTGGGGGAACACCGCGATACCATCCTCTGGTTCTTCGTCGGTGCAATTATTGGAACCTTACCCACACTTTGGAAGGAGGCTGGTAAGCATGGTCGCTTGCCTAAACAATACCTTTTGTTAGCAGCGAGCTTTGCCCTGAGCTTAGCTTTCCTACTCTTTGGTGAGGAAATGATTGGGAGCGTGCCCCAAAACTTCGGCACGTGGATTCTGGGTGGTTTCTTGATTGGGCTGGGAATTATTATTCCAGGACTTTCACCCTCAAACTTCTTGATTTACATGGGAATGTATAAAGACATGGCTGATGGCATTAAGAACTTTGATCTTGGGGTCATGATTCCACTTGCTATCGGTGGACTTTTGAGTTTGGTTTTACTTTCAAAAATCGTGGCTTGGATTTTCAACAAGGCCTATCCAACCATGTTCCACTTTATTTTGGGTGTGGTTGTCAGCTCAACGATTATGATTATTCCATTTGATGCACATTACACCTTCAGCTATGTGTTAGTAGCGATTGGCATGGCTGCTGCGGGTATTTTACTCGGCTGGTATATGACGAGTCTCGAAACTAAATACGAAAAGTAATACAATTGTTTTAAAGAAACGAGGCTCAACTATGAAAATTGGCATTGTAATTGTGACCCATATTTTTGATATTGCGAATGGACTTCCTAAGATTATCAAAGAGATTGCCCCTAATGTGCCGGTGACTGCGGCAGGTGGGGATGCACATAATCAAGTTGGAACCGATTTGGACAAAATTGTGGCTGCAATTGAGAATAATGAGGCCGATGAGGTAGTGGCCTTTTACGATTTTGGAGCTGCACGGGTCAATTTAGAAATGGCCAGCAAGCTGACTAGTAAGACTGTTCATTTAAACAAACTAGCCTTGGTGGAGGGAACATACGCAACTGCGGCTCTCTTAGAGGTTGATGTGCCGTTTGAAACGATAGAAGCGCAGTTGGCTGATTTGGCGATACACAAGTAAAGAAGCGCGACAACTAGCGGTTAACTTTGGAGCACTAACGTAAAGCCGAGTTCATCCTCTGGGATGAGGGAGGCTTTTTGTTAGGCGGAGAAAGTTGCTAGTTGGAGCACGTTAAAAGAAGAATAGCGACAACGCACGGGAACAATTGAGTACTAACGATAAAAATCTGTTATTTCGTAAGAAATAGCGGATTTTTAAGTTAGACGGAGATTGTTGTGGGTTGGAGCACGTTAAAGAAGCGAAGTGCGACACTCATCGGTTATCACTTGAGTAATAACGAAATTCTGAGTTAATCACGAAGTGATTAGGGAAGACAAGTTATACGCAGAGTGATGATGAGTGGAGCACGTTAATAAATACAAAAAAATCGGTAGCCCTCGTGGCTGCCGATTTTTGCTTAGTAAAACTAATTACTAATTTTTTTGCTATTTTTTAGTTTCAGATATATCTCTTTAATTCCGGAAATCACTAATGTTGGAATTGACGATACCAGAATCAAGCACAATATCAACCATTCTGGAATACGGGCCGTTCCCACGAACTTGTGGAAGACCGGTAGATAAGTTGCCAGGACCGATGCAATTGCCGCAAAGGCTACCGCAAACAATAAGATCTTGTTGTCGAACGGATTCCGATGGAAAATTGACCGATTACTTCTCGTATCAAAGATATGCCATAGTTGACCGAAGACAAGTGTCAAGAAGGCCACTGTTTGTGTTTGAGCCGGGCTAAATCCTTGGTGAGCCGCCCAAATGAACGATAAGGCAACCAAGACACCCATGGCAATCCCACGCACCGCAATTCGTTTAACCATTGTCTTATTCAAGATTGGTTCACTCAAATCACGGGGTTTTTGCTTCATGCTATCAGATTCTGCCTGGTCAAAACCAAGCGAGAACGACGGTAGAGAGTCACTAATCATATTAACCCACAGTACCATTACCGCGGTTAAAGTTGGTGTCAGCGAGCTCACTTGGCCAATCTGTTTCGTCATGAAGAAGAGGATTAGCAAGAGCGAGAGTACTTCAGCCACGTTGGTGATCAATTCTTGCCGAATGAAGTTCTTGATGTTTCCAAAAATCCGACGGCCAGCTTCCACCGATTTCTCGATTGTCGTGAATTTATCATCCAACAAAATCAAATCGGCAGAATCCTTAGTCACTTCAGTTCCGTTGATACCCATCGCAATTCCGATATCTGCTGCCTTCAATGCAGGAGCATCATTGACACCATCACCGGTCATCGCCACAACTTCGGCGTTTTCTTGCAAGGCCTTCACAACTCGTTGCTTATCTGCTGGAGTAACCCGGGCATAGACGCGTGCATCTTTAACCACTAGTTTAAGGTGCTCATCGTCGATTGTCGCGAGCTCCTGTCCTGTTACCACTAAAGCATCTGGTTCTTCAATAATGCCGAGACGGTGGGCAATTGCTCGTGCAGTAGCCGCATGGTCACCCGTAATCATTACCACAATTACGCCAGCGCCTTTGAGCTTCGCAATTGATTTCTTAACTTCTGGACGTGGTGGATCGATAATCCCCGCGATTCCCAAAATCGTTAAGTCCTTTTCGAGATCTGCTAACTCGCCGTTTTCCGCCAAGTCCTCGTCAATCTTACGTTCAGCTACTGCCAAAGTTCTCAGCGCGTCTTCGGCAAATTCCAGCATCTCTTGCTCAAATTGTGGACGGACCGCTTCAAAATCCACTATTTCATTATACATTTGCGCCTTGGTCGTCCGTTCGAAGATGACATCCGGTGCACCCTTCGTCAGCACGTAGTATTCATCGTTTTTTTGAACAATCATACTCATCATTTTCCGTGTACTTTCAAATGGGAAGACACGCAAGATGTTATAGTCCGGATCGGCCTGGTTCAGCAAGTCGTTGTTGTTTAGTCCTGCCTTTTCACCAAGCACGATTAAACTAACATCCGTCGGGTTACCGAATGGTTGGTAACGCCCGTCATCGGGATTTTGCCGGATCTGTGCCTCATTATTGAGAATTGCTGCACTCAAGAAGGAGTCGATATCTGCCAGCTCAACTTGTTCCTCAGAGTTCTCCAAGGAAATTTCACCAACTGGTTCATAACCGTGTCCCGTAACCTGATAGTTTTGCCCATTTGCAAAAAAGTTCGTGACGGTCATCTCGTTTTTCGTCAGCGTTCCTGTCTTATCCGAACAGATGAAGGTCGTTGCACCCAGCGTTTCCACACTGTTCAAAGATTTCACCAGTCCGTTGTTTCGTGACAAGAGCGTTGCACCAATCGTCAAGACAATTGATAGTACTACCGGCATCGCATCAGGAATCGCAGCTACTGCAATCGCAATAGCCTGGGAAATATCCGCCATCAATGCTTCAACTGTGATTTGGCCGTGTAACATATATTCCTTGATCAAACCATATGCCAAAACGAAGACAACTGTTCCGCCGGCAATATACATCAACTTCTTAGTCAACGCATTGATAGTTTTTTCAATCGGAGTCTGTAAACTAGTCGTTTGTTGTAACAACTCAGAAATCTTTCCAAGTTCAGTTTGCATTCCGGTCGCAATCACCACGCCAATTCCGCTCCCGTTCAAAACGGTTGAGCCAGAGAAGCCAAGGTTTATTCGGTCGCCTAGTGGTGTATCTTTTTCAAGCACCACATTTTTCTTGGCAATCGCATCCGATTCACCGGTCAGGTGAGATTCATTAACCTGCAACTCGTTCGTCGATAGGAAACGAATATCTCCTTCGATGAAGTCGCCCAGACGAATATTCACGATATCACCCGGTACAAGTAACTCCGTTTTCAGATTTACCCAATCACCATCACGCAACACCTGCGCCGTATGGTCGACCATCTTCTTTAAACTATCCAGCGATTTTTGTGCCTGTAAGCTTTGCCAGAAAGTCACGCCAGAATTCACCATGATAATGATGAAAATAGCGATGGCTTCATAGATGGCAGAAACCCCGTGGCTATAGTCTTTCGTCACCAAAAAATTGTACGAAGCCGATCCGAGTGACAACGCAATCGCAATCCAGAGGATAATGATGATTGGTTCTTTTAAGGTATGCAAAAAGACTTTTAAAGGAGAGGTTTTCTCTTCTGATTTAAAAGTGTTTGGTCCGAATTTCGCGAGGCGTTCCTCCGCTTGTTCTGTGGTCAATCCGGTTGTCTGTGATGTTTCCAATTCCTTTAGGATGAGTTTGGTTTTTTGGTCATAATACATAATTTGGCCCCCAATTCTACGCTCAAAATGAATTTTTATCTAATGATATTGTTTCATATTTTGTTATACGTTGGCAAGTAAAAAGTTTTTTATTTACATTGAAATTGAACTTATTTATGCTAGAAGAAGAGGTGAATGAAATGCCAAAAATGAAAGCAATCGGCTTTACACAAGAGTTACCACTAACCAATGACCAAAGTTTCTTCGAATTCGAAACGGATCTACCAACACCAAATAAACGCGACTTGATTGTCAAAATCAAAGCAATCTCGGTTAACCCCGTTGATGCGAAAACTTTTGCCGACCAAAAAACGGCACTTAAGCAACCAAAAATTTTAGGCTTTGATGCTGTCGGGACCGTCTACCAAACAGGAAGTGACGTCACCAAGTTTAACATTGGTGACGAAGTTTACTATGCGGGTTCTTACATACGCCCCGGTAGTTACGCTGAGTATCAAGCGGTCGACGAGCGCATTGTCGCCTATGCTCCTAAGAAATTAGCAGCCAAAGACGCTGCCTCTATTCCCTTAACTTTCTTGACCGCCTACGAAAGTCTCATTGAGAAGATGCATTTGAGTTTTTCGGATCCTAAATTGCTCGACAAAACACTTTTGATTATTAATGGCGCTGGTGGTGTCGGCTCTGCAGCCATCCAACTTGCTCGTTTAACGCAAATTCGAGTCGCTGCGACTGCTTCTCGCCCTGAATCAATTGAGTGGGCCAAAGAAATGGGTGCTGACGTTGTAATCAACCACCACGAAAATCTCGAAGACCAGCTGATGGACGAGGGTGCACTTGGTGTCGACTATGTTCTCGAATTACACAGTTTGCAGCAATACTTCGACCAAATTACTGACCTGATTAATCCCCTTGGCACAGTTGTTTCAATTATCGGGGTTGATCAATCGATTGACTTGATTGACTGGAAACGAAAAGCCATCAACTTCTGCTGGGAGTGGATGTTTGCCCGTTCTTATTATCAAACCGCAGATATGGCACGTCAGGGTGAGATTTTACAAGAGGTGGCCGACTTACTCGATGAAGGTAAGTTGAAACCAACCACCACGACCGTCATGAAGGGCCTCACCGCCAAAAACATTCGGGCTGCCCACCAACTTTTGCAAGACCAAAGTTTGGTCGGAAAGTTAGTCATCGAATTTTAGGTAAATTAAAAGCACAACTAGCGTTCTTTGCGCTAATTGTGCTCTTTTTTATTCCAAAAAACTTAAGCTTAAATCGAGAATTTTGTCCGCATAATCCATCGCGTGACCCGAACCTGCAAGGGTTTGGAGCGTCATTGGTTTGTCGGATTTGGCAATTGCTTTGATGAAGTTCAAGGTATCAACCAAGGGGACGATTTCATTAATTGAGTTGACCATCAACAGGTTACCAATCTTGCCCTGAAAGTTTGAAATGGCATCCATCTGGACAAGTTTAGCATTGTCTAACGGTTCACCAATGTAGGTGGAAACGAAGTACTTGTAGAAGGAATTACGAATGTTCTTAGGATCTTCCTCGTCGAAATCGTGCTTGGCATCGTTCGAACTCATCACGTTGTGGTGCTTTTCCATCCAACCAGAGAAGTTGAGCGGAGCCGACCAAGTGACCGTCTTAAAACCATATTCCATCGAGAGGTTGAGGGCCATTGTGCCACCAACACTCGCTCCAATTTGAACGATTGGTTGGCCAACTTGGTAGTAGGTACTCTTCAAGAGCCACTTCACAAAGTTAATCGTGTCAACGTGGGCACTAGGAAAAGTGTAGCGGGGAGCTAACCGATAGTTTGGCACAAAAGTTAGGAAGCCTGCATCGGCGATTTTGTTTGCAACGTCGTTTGCGCTGAGCTTGTCGCCTCTAAACCAACCTCCGCCATGCCAAAAAATCAAAATCTTACCGTTTGGTTCTTCTGGCTCATAGAGATCAAATGCTAAGTTCTTTTCTGGATCAAAAATTAAATTTGTTTTTACGTTATTCATTTTGGTACCTTCGTATTCATCAGAATAAATTCATCAATCATGCGATAAATCTTTTTGCGGTTCACGTCGTTTTGGAGCTCGTGCTGCATCCCATAACACAAGTGTGTCTGGGCGTTCGTGAAATGTTCCTTTTCAAAATCTTCCGCTAATTGCATTAGGCGAAAACCGTAATCGCCAGCTGGGTCGAGCGAACCACTCAGTGCTAAAATCGGGAAGTCTTTGGGTAAGTCGTTTTGCCAACTACGCTCGTTACTGCTGATTGACAGTTTCAAAACAGCCAGCAAGCTCTCGAGTTCGTAGTCGTAACCCACTAAGGGGTCGTTCTTTAATTCTGCTAGTTTTTCCGGATCATTCGTGGTCCAGGCGAGCCTTGAATCCAAATCATATTCTCTATTATAGAACTTATACGCGAATTTATTAATCTTTTTTGTGAGGTGGCGGTCCTGAAATTTTACTAGCGGATTGAGCATTCGCGCTA
>CAMJXI010000020.1 GCA_946409675.1 uncultured Lactobacillus sp.
CGGACTTGCACAAATTGAACGCTCCGGCAAAAACCAAACAGAGAACTTGGTTGGTACGATGGGTATCGAAAAGTATTTCGACAATATTTTGGCCGGGACTGATGGCTTAAAAGAGGCTAAGGTCGATTCTTACGGCTACGAATTACCTAACGCCCAAAAGGTCCTCAAGCCTTCAAAAGACGGTGAAAACGTCTACTTGACGCTTGATACCAGACTCCAATCTTACCTTGAAGATTTGATGAATACCTCAGTTGCTAAATACAAGCCACTCGGAATTACTGCAGTCCTCGAAGAAGCAAAGACTGGGAAAATCCTTGCAGCTTCTCAACGTCCCTCATTTAACCCAACCACGAAGTCGAATTTGACGAACGCTTGGCGTAATCGAATGGTGGAAGATAGTTTTGAACCAGGTTCTGTAATGAAGATTTTGACGCTTGCGACAGCAATTGAAACAGGTGTCTATAATCCAAATGAATACTACCAATCTGGTGCGGTCAATGTGATGGGCTCAACCATCCGCGACTGGAATATTTCTGGTTGGGGCTCGATTCCATTTTCACAAGCCTTCCCAAGATCAAGTAACGTTGGGTTTGTTAAGCTCCAACAAAAAATCGGTGGCAAAACTTGGGGTGAATACCTCGACAAGTTTGGCATTACCAAGAAAACCGGTATGACCTTACCTGGCGAGGTTACCGGTTCTAATCAATTTAAGACGGCACTCGACCAAGCCGTAACGGCTTTTGGTCAAGGGGTAAACGTCAACGTGATGCAAATGCTTCAAGCCTTTAGTTCTGTAGCTAATGAGGGTCAAATGATCAAGCCTCAATTGGTCGAGAAAATCACCGATTCCAACGGCAAAACCGTTTCAAGTTACGAGACTAAAAAAGTTGGTAGTTCGATTTTCTCTAAGGCAACAGCTGATTTAGTGATCGAAAACATGAAGGCCGTTGTGAATTCTGAAGTGGGTACTGGTCAAGCATATAAAATTGAAGGCCAAGATATCGCCGTCAAAACTGGTACCGCACAATTGGCTAACCCAAATGGTGGCGGCTACTTAACAGGAATCAACAACTACATCTTCTCAGTTGTCGGGATGGCTCCAGCATCAAATCCTAAATATATTTTGTATCTAACAGTTAAACAACCACAAAAAATGACCCAAGCGGCCGAAACAATCATGGGCGAAATTTTCAAACCTTTGATGAAACGAGTTTTGGAATATGACCAAGCAGATACAACACCAGCTGCAACATCCCAAGTCACAGTTCCGCAGTTAACGACCTTAACGCCTAGTATTGCTGTCAGCACAGCTACCAATGCCGGACTCGTGCCTATTATTATTGGTGACGGGCAAAAAGTTCTAAAGCAAAATGCGCTCGCAGGTGCTAAAATAAACGCTGGTGAAAAAATCTTTATTTATAGTGGTGGCATGGTGAGAATGCCCGATATGGTCGGTTGGACGCTAGCACAGGTTCAAGCCTTCCAGGATATCACAGGTATTAAGTTCAAAATTAACGGAACAGGACACGTGGTGAGCCAGACTATTAAAGAGAAAACACTGATCTTAAGTGCTTCACAACCTGAAGTCACACTGAAGGAGTAATCATGAGTAATATTTTTTTCCCACTGGCTGGTGGCTTTATTTCAACTGTAGTTTGTCTACCATTTTTAATTAAGTATTTGCGGGACCGAAACGAAGGACAACAAATTCGTGAAGAGGGTCCGAAATGGCACGAAAAGAAATCAGGAACACCCACGATGGGTGGGATTGTTTTCGACCTGACAATCGTTGTGGTTGCAACGATTGTTGCTTTAACGCAAAACATTGCCGATAAATCTTTGATCGTGATGATCTTGGGCTTGCTCGGCTACGGAATTATCGGTTTCATCGACGATTCCATCGGTATTTTGCTTCACCGTAATCTAGGATTACGCGCCTACCAGAAACTGTTGGGCCAAATCTTGATTGCAATTGTCATCATTTACATTCTCTACACCGATCAATTTACCTTCTCGCTGTACATTCCGTTCTTCGGAGAGGTTGAGAGCATCTGGCTTTACGCCGTTTTCGCCATGTTTTGGTTGGTGGGTTTCTCAAATGCCGTTAACCTTTCAGACGGGATTGACGGACTTTGTTCAGGACTTTCGATTATCGCTTACTTGGCCTACGCCTTTATCGCGTACCGCCAAGACAACCAAACGGTGATGATTTTCGCCTTGACCGTCGTCGGCGCCTTGTTAGGCTTCTTAATCTTCAACCATAAGCCTGCCAAAATCTTCATGGGCGATGTCGGTTCACTGGCCTTAGGTGGTGGTTTAGCCGTCATTTCTATCTTGCTCGATCGTCCCTGGTCGTTGCTCTTGATTGGGATTGTTTTCGTCTTAGAAACGTTGAGTGTTATTTTGCAAGTTGCATCATTTAAGACGACTGGTAAACGCATCTTTAAGATGACTCCGATTCATCATCATTTTGAGATGAGCGGCTTTAATGAGTGGCAAGTTGATTTCTTATTCTGGGGCACAGGCTTAGTCGGCGCCTTAGTTTACCTAATTTTCTTTATCTAATTTCCAAAAAATCTAAATTTCTAAATATTGTTTTAGTCAGGTCGAATGTATGAAAAAAATCACGAAGTATCAGGATAAAAAAGTTTTAATTTTAGGATTGGCCAAGAGCGGCTTTGCTGTGGCCAATGTTTTGCTGGAACTCGGAGCCCAAATCACGGTGAACGATGCCGGTGACTTAAGCCAAGACGCAAAAGCCCAAACTTTAGCAGAAAAGGGCGTCACAATCATTGATGGTCATCATCCCGTCGAATTATTCGACCAAGGTTTTGACTACCTCCTCAAGAATCCGGGTATTCCTTATACCAACGTGATGGTCGAAAAAGCAACCGAACTTGGTGTGCCAATCATGACCGAACCCGAAGTCGCCTTTGAAGTATCCGAAGCACCTTTTGTCGCAATTACCGGTTCTAACGGTAAGACAACGACCACTATGTTAACGACCGAAATCTTAAACAAGACCTTAACTAAAGGGACTGCTTATTCCGTCGGTAACATCGGGGTTCCAATCGCTGAGATTGCCCAAAAGGCGACTCTTGACGACGTCTTAGTCGCCGAAATGTCTAGTTTCCAATTGCTAGGTGTGACAACATTCAAGCCTTATGTAGCAGCTATCGTTGACGTGTACCCAACTCACTTGGATTACCACGAGACTTTTGCCAACTACTTGAACGCTAAGCTCCAAATCACCAAAAACCAAGATGCGAGTGATTACTTCGTCGTGAACTTTGACCAACCAGAAATTTTGGCCCAAGAAAAATTTGCGACTAAAGCCCAAATTAAGAGTTTCTCCGAAAAAGATAGTCAAGCAGACTACTTCCTCACCCAAAACAGCTTGGCCGCCCAAGACGGTCCGATCATGCCAATCAGTGACGTGAAGCTGCCTGGGGAACACAATTTACAAAATGCGTTAGTGGCCAGTGCCATCGGTAAGATTTTTGGCGCAACCAACGAAACGATTACCCAAGTCTTAAGCACGTTTAGTGGTGCTAAGCATCGTCTACAATATGTGAAGACTTTAAATGGTCGTAAAATCTACAACGATTCAAAATCAACTAATATCGAAGCCGCCACAGTGGCTATTAATGCATTTAAAGACCCAGAAGTTTTGATTGCGGGCGGCTTAGATCGCGGCTTTAACTTCGATCCGTTAGTCGAACCCTTCAAGAATCACGTCAAGGCGATGGTCTTGTATGGTGAAACAAAGCAACTTTTGGCAGACGCCGCCGAGAAGGCAGGCATTACAGAAGTGGAAATTGTTGATACACTTGAAGAGGCGGTTCCAATTGCCTATGATTTGACTGCGAGTGGGGACATTTTGTTGTTCTCACCAGCTTGTGCAAGTTGGGATCAGTTTAAGACCTTTGAAGAGCGGGGAGATCGTTTCCTCGAATACATTAATGAATTGGTGGAAGAGTAAAAAATGCGAGTGATTTTTTCTGGTGGCGGTACTGGTGGCCATATATATCCTATCTTAGCCTTAATTAAACGTTTGAAGGAACGTGGCTTAATCGATGACGTTTTATTTGTGGGCACGAAAAAAGGCTTAGAGAGCAAACTGGTGCCTAATGCGGGTATCAAGTTCGAAACTCTTTTGGCGCAAGGATTCAGCGGGAAGCACGTCTTCAAAAACGTGAAGACCGCTAAAATGTTCATGGCCGCAACCAAAGATGCCAAAAAGATTATTAACGACTTCCAACCAGACGTCGTGATTGGGACCGGTGGCTATGTGTCTGCCGCCATCGTTTACGCTGCCGCTAAGGCTAAAATTCCAACGATCATCCATGAGCAAAATTCCGTTGTCGGACTTGCTAATAAATTCCTCGCGCATTTTGTCGACCGGATTACCTACGTCTTCGACGATGCTACGAGCCAATTCTCCGAAAAGAAGAAATTAGTGAAGACGGGGAACCCTCGTTCACAAGAAGTGATTGGTTTAACTACCAAAACAGACCTTTCGAAGTTCAACTTGAAGGACGATATTCCAACCGTCTTGATTTTTGGCGGTTCACGTGGTGCCCAACGGATTAACGATATCGTCGTTGAGGCTGTTCCAAGACTCAACACGAAACCTTACCAAGTTATTTTTGCGACGGGTCAACGTTACTACAACGATGTTAAGACGAAGCTTGCTAGTCAAGAACTCAATGAGAACTTGGCAATCGTGCCTTACGTTGCCGACGTGCCAGCCTTGTTGCCAAACATTACGGCTGTTGTCGCCCGTTCTGGTGCGACCACCTTGGCAGAAATCACGGCCATGGGTACACCCGCAATCTTGATTCCAAGCCCCAACGTGACCCATAACCACCAAATGAAGAACGCGATGGATTTGGAAGGAGTGGGTGCTGCTATCGTGCTTGCTGAAGATGATTTGAACGTGAACAATTTCGTTAGTTCTATCGACCACATTTTGTTAGACAGCTCATATGCGAAGAAGATGTCAGTTGCTTCTAAGAGCTTAGCTGTCGTTGATGCGAGTGATCGAATTATCGCGGTTATGGAAGAATTAACTAACAACAAAAAATAGAGTAACCAAGAATCAAAGTAATAATTAATCCAAGACTAGATAAAGGAGGTGACTAACATGAAGAAGAGCGACCAAGATGAGCAAGCCAAGAAAAAGGCGCAACAAAAGGGTAAACAAAAAGGTAAAAAAGTCAGCGGTAAAAAAGACTCTGCTAAACAGCCCGAGATTAAAGTAATTGAAGGTAAGTCTGGCAAGCCTAATCCACCAAAGAAGAATATTACCAAGAAGGACCCAAACGTTGAACTGCAACCATGGCTCGACTATTCTAAGCAAACTAAAGGCAAGCGGACCAACAAGAACAAGAAGAAAAATGTTGGACCAGAACTTAAGAACCTGAAGAAGCAAAGAAGACACGCCGTCATCACGAAACTCGGAATTTTGTTAGTCGTTTCTTTAATTATAGTTGGTGGATTGACGTATTATCTCTCCCCAGTTTCGCTCACCCAAAAGATTACCGTTTTAAACAACGGTGATATTCCGGTTGAAAAAGTTATTAAATCTTCCGGGTTACAGACGAAAAAACATATTTTAGCCCAATTTTTGAATAAAGGAGCGGCCGAACAAAAGCTGAAGAAAGCCTATCCTTCAATCAAATCAGTTAAAATAACAATGACTGACCCCACAACCTTGGAAATGAAGCTAAGTCAAAATAAAGTTATTGCATATTTGAAGAATGAAACAAGTTATCAGAAAATTCTCGATAATGGCGACGTTTCAAAGGAAAAACTTGTCCAAGCCCAACTCGAGAGCCTCCCAATTTTCTTGGGCTATCAGAAGGGAAAGGACTTAACAGAAGACATCAGGGTCTTCCAGAGCCTTCCAAGTGACATTAAAGAAGCGGTTCAATTCATCAACCAAAAGGCGGCGGTGAATACCCAAATTATTTTGGTCATGAAGAACCAAAATGTCATTATTGGCGATACCGATTCCTTAAAAGATAAGATTAGCTATTATCGCACAATTCAAAAGCAACTTACGCAACCGTCAATTGTCGATTTTGAAATCGGAGCGTTCAGTCGCCCATTGACAGAAACCGATAAAAAAAGCTATCTCCAGTGAGTTTTATACTTACAATGGCCAAGTGTTATGTTAAAATTTAATCATATATAATAGTGATGAGAATATATTGGGGGAGTTAAATTGAATAATTCTAGTTTAATCGTAGGATTAGATATCGGCACAACCAACGTTAAAGCTGTTGTCGCAGATGCCTCTTCAAGTCAATTGAAAATAATCGGTGCCGCCTCTGTCCCCACTCTGGGAATGGATCACGGTAACATTGTGGATATTGATCAAACCGCTTCTGCAGTTGCTACCGTGCTATCTAGTGCTGAAGAAAAAACAAATACAAAAATAAATCGTGTGGTGACCGCAATTCCCGCATCGATGCTGCAACTTGAGAGTACGAGTGGGGTCATTAACATCGCCCAAGATAGTCGCGAGATTAATGACGCTGACGTCCAAGCCGTTACCGCTGCTGCTTTAAGCGCAGGTGTTCGTTCTGGACGTGAGGCAATCGCCTTTCTACCTACCAAGTTCAGGGTGGATAACGAAGACAAGATCATCGATCCACGAAAGATGATTGGGATGAGCCTTGAGGTGAAAGGTATCTTAGTTACCGCACCAAAGGCCTCATTACATAACATCAAGCGCGCAATCGAACGAGCAGGTTATACGAATAACTTCTTCGTTGCTGCTCCGCTTGCTGTCGCTAACGTGGCTTTAGACGAAGGTGAACAAACCTTTGGGACCATCTTGATGGATATCGGCGGTGGCCAAAGTACCGCAACCGTAATTCGCGACAAGAAGATTGTTTACGCGAGCATCAACAATAATGGTGGGGTAGATATTACCCGGGACATCTCAATTGTCTTGAACAGTTCCTTAAGCGAAGCCGAAAAGGTAAAAACTAGTTTCGGGATTGCTGATCCCCAGATGGCTAGTGAAAGCGATGAGGTTCCGGTCAACGTCGTTGGGAAGGATTCACCAGACATGATTTCCGAGAAATACTTGTCCGAAATCATCAATGCCCGCTTGGAAGAAATTCTCGAGCACTTGGGTTCTGGTTTGAAGAATCACCATGCGTTTGATTTACCCGGTGGCATCGTAATAACCGGTGGTACCTCAGCACTTCCTGGAATCGACCAATTGATTGCCGATACTTATCAGGTCAATGCCAGAATCTACACCCCCGACCAAATGGGCTTGCGCGATTCTAAATACGCTACCGGCTATGGGATCGTCAACTACGCGTATGACTTGCACGACATCGATTTTCTCGTCAACAGCGTGCTCAGCGCGAACAATTTGGACGAATTCAATACCGAACCAAACTCCACTGAACCAAAACAAAGTAATAAATTTTTCAAACGGCTTCAGTCAGATAATGAAAATGACGGCAAAGAGGCTTATAATGATGCTAAACTAGCTTCGAAACAGAAGCCTGAAAAACAAGAAAAAACGAAACCTGAAAAGACTAAAAAGAACAAAGAGAAAAAGGGAGTCAAAGAGTTCTTCAAGAAATTCTTTGATTAAGGAGGCATTGACACATGGATTTTACTTTTGATTCGCAAGAAAGCACTAACGCACTCATTAAAGTAATCGGCGTCGGTGGTGCTGGTGGTAACGCCGTCAACCGAATGATTGATGAAGGCGTGCAAGGTGTACAATTTATCGCTGCTAATACTGATGTGCAAGCTTTAGACAGTTCAAAGGCAGAAACAAAGATTCAACTTGGACCAAAACTTACTAGAGGTCTTGGTGCAGGCTCAAATCCAGACATTGGCCAAAATGCCGCTGAAGAAAGTGCGCAAACAATCGAGGATGAACTAAAGGGTGCAGACATGATCTTCATCACCGCCGGTATGGGTGGTGGTACTGGTACTGGTGCTGCTCCAGTAGTTGCTCGCATTGCTAAAGAAACTGGCGCGCTAACAGTTGGTGTTGTAACTAGACCTTTCTTGTTTGAAGGACCAAAACGTTCAAAGAACGCTGCCGCTGGTATTTCAAACATGAAACAATTTGTTGATACATTGGTGATTATCGCTAACAACAGATTACTTGAAATCGTCGACAAGAAGACACCAATGCTTGAAGCCTTCAGAGAAGCCGACAACGTCTTACGACAAGGTGTGCAAGGTATTTCTGATTTGATTACTTCAACCGACTACGTGAACCTCGACTTCGCTGACGTGAAGACCGTCATGGAAAATCAAGGTTCAGCCTTGATGGGTATCGGTTATGCAACCGGTGAAAACAGAACCATCGAAGCGACGAAGAAAGCTATTTCTTCACCATTGCTCGAAGTTTCCATCGATGGCGCAAAACAAGTCTTGCTGAATATCACTGGTGGACCTGACTTGACCTTGTTTGAAGCCCAAGATGCTTCAAGCATCGTTAGCCAAGCAGCCGGAGATGATATCAACATCATATTTGGTACTTCAATCAATCCAAATCTTGGTGATGAAGTTGTCGTCACAGTTATCGCAACTGGGATTGATGACGAGATTGAAAAAGCTGCTAGCTTACGTGCACCAACTACTCGTCGTCAGATGGGTAACGACATCACTTCCGTTCGCCCAGTTCAAAAGACTGAATCAGGCTTCACAGAAGAAAGTGTCCAACAAACTCCAACTCCCGCACCAAAAGCTCCCGAGACAGTAAACGCAAATAACGACGGCTTGGTTGATCCAACTTCTGTTTGGAACTTAAAACCAGACGGACCAGATGCTAAACCTGTTGAAAATGTACGTGAAAACGTCCAACCACAAGAAAAAACAAATTTTGGTAATGTTGAAGAACCAAGTGTCTCACAAATCGAAACTAACGTTGAAGATGATGATGACGATAATTTACCACCATTCTTTAAACGTCGTCGCAATAACTAGACAAGAATAGACCATTTTTAAGGAGGAACTTATTATGGCTTTTGATAAATTAGGTAGATTCTTTGGACTTTCTGAAGAAGAAGGTGCTGAAGATTATGAATACGAAACAAACGAAACCGGTACTGAAGGCGAAGCTTTAAGCCGCGACAACGTCGTGTCAATTAAGGCAGGTAATAATCCCACCAGTAAAATTGTTCTGTTCGAACCTCGGGTTTATGCCGATGCTAAAGATGTTGCAAAACACTTGATGGACAACAAAGCCATCATCATTAACTTTTCTAGAATGGAAGACGGTCAAGCTAAACGAATCGTCGACTTCATTACTGGGACTGTTTATGCATTAAACGGTGCTATCACGCGTGTCGGTGACAAAATTTTCTTGGCAACTCCACCAAAATTTGAGACCGATGGCAAGATTGCCGAATTACTTGATAAAAAGGAAAATGACTATTAATGTTTCAGATTTTAAGCACGATTTATAATATTTTATCAGAGCTCATTTACCTCTACAGTGTGCTTGTAGTTGTTTCTGCTCTTTTATCATGGGTTCCAAGCCTAATGAACACCAAATTCGGTGATTTCTTAGGTCGCATCGTCAATCCTTATCTCTCTTTCTTTGATCGAATTATTCCATCATTTGCCGGGATTAGTTTCTCACCGGTGGTGGCATTGTTAGTGCTCTATGCTTTTAATAAGTATGTCCTTTACTTTATCTTCTCGTTCTTAGTTCGAATCTTGGTAGGATAACAATGAGTGAAAAGACGCAAGCAAGTTCTTTTTACCAACATTTTGCAGTAACCGAAAGGCCAACAGTGGATTACTTTGTTGGCCTTTTTAATCAGTTTGTTTTTAAACAGGATCAAATCTTGACGGATTTCTTGAATCCGCGGGAGCAGTTCATCTTAAAGACCATCGTGGGATATAATGCTCAACTCGAATTTTTCGGTGGCTTTACTGGTGCAGAACGCAAACGCGCAATTATCGCTTCCTACGAGGAAAGTATCACACCTTATGATTTTGGGGTGCAGGTGCTTGAGGTCGAATACAACCAGAAGTTCAACAAGATTGAACACCGTAATCTATATGGCACAATCGTCAACTTAGGCTTAGAATTAAACGTGTTTGGCGACTTGATTCACGATGAACAAGATAATTGGCAGTTTTTGGTCAACCAAAAGAACGCGGCTTATGTTGAAAGCCAAATGACCAAGGTTGGTTCGGTCAAGGTAAACTTGGTCGAGAAGAAGTTAGGCCAGTTGCTCGTGCAAACTGATGAGAGTACTATGGAAACTATCCTGGTCAGCTCGCTCCGATTAGATAATGTTGTTAGTAGCGTAACCAAAATGAGTCGCTCACAGGTCAAAGACCAACTTTTGCAAAAACTTATCAAAATAAATTGGCTTGCGACACAAGATTCTAATATAATGGTTAGGAATAGTGACGTAATCAGTGTACGGCATTTTGGCAGATTTCAGATAATCGGTGAAGTTGGGGAAACCAAACGGGGAAAACACCGGTTAGAAATAAAAATTTGGCGATCAAAAAGAAAAAGGGTGAAATAATGAATTTAACTCCCATGGATATCCATAACAAAGATTTTAGTATCAGCAAGCGAGGCTACGATCAAAATCAAGTCGATTTATTTTTGGACGAGATTATCGAAGCATACAGCGACTCACTTGACCAAATTACTGATTTGGAAAATAAAGTCTCTGACCTAGAACACACAGCACCAGTTGCTACAGAGCCTACACCAGTACCAGTGGCTGAACCAGCCGTTTCTTCAGAAACAGACCGGACTGCTGAAGCTCAACAAGTTAGTGAATTATTGCTTTCAGCTCAAAAGTCAGCTGACTTAATCACTAAGGCTGCTTACGAAGAAGCAGAGAAGATTATCACTGACGCTGCTAACAAGGCGCAAGCGATGATTCCAGCCGCAGAAGAAAAAGCTCCAGAACTCGATACTTCTGCAAAGGATGAACTCGAAGAAAACATCGAAACTTTACAAGGCGACTATGACCGCTTGAAGGTCAAGGTAAGTGACTTCCGTGACAAGAGCAAGATGTTGTTACAAAAGGAATTAGAAGAACTCGATGATGAGAACTGGCAATATTGGCTCGACCGTTACTATGGTACTGAACGCATCTACCCAGTAGATGGCGAACCAATCAATGTTGAACCAGTCGATGACGCAAGCGAACTTGACACGAACGCCACTAATGACGTAGAATCTAGTCACGGTGTTTCTCCAAGTGCAGATGGCGAACCGATTGCTACCGGCGATAATCCAACTAACGTTGCGGTTACTCCAACCCCTTCAGACGAAGAATATTTGGATTATGGTCCAGTAATTATCTTCCCAGAAGACTTGAAGAAATAACTAGCAGTACTTTTAATAAAATAAATCAATTTTGCAATCAATTTAGATTGGTAGTCTACTAAGTCAATCAGCGAGTTAACGATAGTGTGAGGTTAACAACGACTAATACGGTATATCACCTACCATACAAATCTAACGTTTCTACACGTTACGTAGATCCAAGTGGAACAAATTTATTTTGTTCAATTTAGGTGGTACCACGATAATCTCGTCCTATTGATAGGGCGAGTTTTTTTTATTGAAGGAGAATAGGGAATGAAAATCAAAGAGACACTTAACCTGGGAAAAACAGACTTTCCTATGCGTGGTAATCTACCAGTAAGTGAAGCAAAACGCGAAGAAGTTTGGCGCGAAAATAAAGTTTATGAACAACGTTTGGCTTTAAATGCAGACAAACCTAGTTTTATTTTGCATGATGGCCCTCCATTTGCGAATGGTAACATTCACATGGGTCACGCCTTGAACAAGATTAGTAAGGATATTATTGTCCGTTACAAATCAATGTCAGGCTTTAGAACACCCTACGTCCCTGGTTGGGATACTCATGGTTTGCCAATCGAACAACAACTGGCCAAAGCCGGTGTTAAGCGCAAGGAAATTCCGATGGCCGAATACCGTGAAATGTGCCGCAAGTTTGCGATGGGTGAAATCGACAAACAACGCACAGACTTTAAACGCCTCGGTGTGAACGCTGATTGGGATCATCCCTACATCACCTTACAACCAGAATTTGAAGCTGAAGAAGTGCGTGTTTTTGGTGAAATGTTCAATAAGGGTTATATCTACAAAGGTAAGAAACCCGTTTATTGGTCACCAAGTTCAGAGTCAACGCTTGCTGAAGCTGAAATCGAATATAAAGACGTTAAGACTGCTTCGATTTATGTAGCCTAAAAGGTAGTTGATGGCAAAGGA
>CAMJXI010000021.1 GCA_946409675.1 uncultured Lactobacillus sp.
AGATTTCCATTGGTGACTGGAGTTCAGACGTGTGCTCTTCCGATCTGATTGTCGTGATGGGTATACCTTGCTCCAGCAACTTCGCCGCAAATGTGTGGCGAAGCAAATGACAGTGAAATTTAATCCCGGATAAAGTCTCGAAGTGTGTCGCGTACGTCTGCAATGTTCGCCTTGAAACCCGGAATAATGGTCGTCCTGTTACCTCACAGGATTGCTGATAGTCCCACACAATCTCAGCTGCATGTTGATCAATAATCGGAATGCATCGATCACTGCCCCATTTCGCATCTGAAATATTGATATACACTCGCCGTTTACGCAATGTGACATCGCTATAGGTTAAGTTAGCCACCTCGCCCACACGAGCACCTGAACTGTATAATAACCAGAATGCAGCCCGTAAATTGGGTTGTAGCGTATCAACCCAACTCAGAAATGTTGCAATATTCTCGTCACTTAATCGATCAATTGGCTGTGGATTTGTGCGCATATGCAACCCAGCCGGTGCTGGGCTCTGATTGATCACACCGTTAATCTCCGCCCATTGATAATATACGCAGACAGTTGAAATAACCCCGTTGATTGTCCGCGGATTCAGATTATTTCTCAGCATGTCTCGTTGAAAATCTAGTATGTCATTTCGTTTGACGTCCCTAAAATCGGTGATACCAGCGTTTTGAATATACCTCTCAAATTTTTGAAGACGTTGTTTATAAACCCTGATTGTTGATTCACGCTTGTTTTCGAGTTGCAGTTGGTTTAGAAATTCGTCGAATATTTTCTTCGCCTTCTTTTTCGGCGCCAATTTTAAAATTTGTCGTGTGTTCATTTTCGCCAATTTCATTTTTTCGATTTATAAAAGCGCCAGAAGAAATTAATTCAGATAATGTGTTTATAGACTTAGTTAATTCGTCCATGCGTCTATCGATGCGTATGATCATAACTAACGCAATGACGATACCAGAGGACTGTTCTACTAAGTATTTTATGAATTCAGCTGTCAAGGTTGAAATCCGTCACCACCTTTTCCGATGAGGTGTCTTGATTGAGGATTCTCCCTAAATTCTCACCACAATCTTTACAGAGCTCAAATGACCCAACCAACATTTTGGCACTATCTGAATCGTAAATATTGGCTCTAAAAAAAATATCGCGAACTCGACTACAGCACTCACACTTGTGATACGCAGCCTGCGCAAAAGTTTCAAGTTTGATAAATTCTTCGATCAATTTTTTCTCCTCCTCCAAAAAAAGGGCTGGGCCTAATTTGCCCAGCCCTTTTTAATTATTCGACCGTGATATCAATTTGATCCGTTGAAGTTTTAACGATTTTTGCGCTCTTTGGAATTGCGCCTTTCCAGATATAATCTGTGTCGGCGACCAAATCCATAGCTTCTTTCACTTCTCGACCAGTTAAATCCATTCGTGGATCTGGAATCTTAATTCGACGATCTTTGGAATCCTCCGTGAATGTCAATACGAGCATGTCAGTTAATTGTGTGTCAGCCATTTATTTTTTACACCTCCGCTGGTTTGCTTGGTTCAAATGTTGCACCAATAAAGAATTTATCCGTCTTGTAATAGTCGGTAATATTGTGCTGTTGCAAATCAAATAATGCCGTACCAATTTCGATTACCTTTTTGTCGTCGAAATTAGGGTTGACCTTTGAAAGATTAACAGTTTTTTTGACGATTTTTTCGCCACTTTCATCAAAATAAATACCACTCAAACTGCGTGTGCAGCTTCCTTGGATTACTTCTTCAACTTTTCGAGCCATAAAAAAATACCTCCTTGATTTTTTATGATCAAGAAGGTCCTCAGTTACTAGTATGATAGCCTTCTTGATCAGATTTGACAATAAAAATAGAATGCCGGCATTTGCTGGTATTCTCTGATTAAGTTCCTAGGCTATATTTTCTTTCTGAATACGTTTTCATTGTACCATACATAACATTAATTTCAAGCCATCTCTTAATGCAGGAGCCAACTGGGTGTGGGCGAAGTCCACAAATGGGTCTCTCAGCGCTGATTTGCATGTTACACTGTTAAATTTGGTGATTTATATTCGGATTTAATCTCTTAATTCAATCGCCAACATCATCAATCAACATGCAAAAACCGTGCTGTCAAGGCTGATTTGGGCCTTGACAGCACGGTTAAGCACTTGTATTGAAGGGGCTTAGCCAGTCTCCGCAGGAGGCTGGCGTTGGCTTAACTCTTGTCTGCCAAGAAGTTCAGATGGCGTTAGCGAAGTTGGCGTAATCAGTAATTCTGCAGGAATTACTGATTCGCCAAAGTCTTCCCTTCCTCCCCATGGTGTCACTTAGGATTGCTTCCTTATTATCATTTGCAGCGAACTTCTGCAAATTAATCAGATGGGATGGAGGGGCAAGGAAGTGTGAAACCTTGGGGAGGAAGGGAAGACGTCTTCGCGAAGCCATATTTACCGCTGAGCCACCACACTGTCTCCGAGCACACTTCAACTCGCACCTCTATAATTGGTTGTGCCTGGGCGCAACCATAGCCGAGAGACGGTGTGGTGGCGGGCCTTGTTGGCTTGAACTAAGTCATAAATCAGAATGATGATCTCGTCGGTGAGCTTGGGTGCTGATCTGAGTGATCAACAGAAATGTTGAGCCAAAACCCTGTCTCCAGCATCTAGTAATGTGGCACCACGAAATAGCTTAGGGACAGGGTTTTGGCGGGTCCAGTTATTGTAATATTGTGTATAAGCAAAAAATGTCGATCCGAGCGATGTAATCTGTCCTGCGAGCTCTATCTTGATGGCACAACTGGTTAATCTGGGGACAGATCACGAGCGATATTGCCTAGAATTTTTGATCATATTTCCGATTTTAAAGTGAAAAATAAAAATCAAACCCACACTCGCCGTTTGGCAGGGAAAACAACGGGTTGTTTTCAGTTCTAAAAGTGTCTTGGCTTGCGTTTCAGTCAATTCCTTAAAGCCTCCTAGACGGCGTAAAACGCCCTCTACGTCGATTTACCATTGACTTCAATTTTATTTTATCTTTTACACAATATGTTGCTAATCACTATAGAAAAAAGCATCTACATACTCTAGAATTAAGTTGTCGCCTTAATCCCAAATCCAGCGATGGATTGGAGGTGGATCATGTTTAAAGATTTTTTTGCGCCCCTTGCGGTCACGCTTATCGGCGTCTTGTTTGCTTGGTGGTTAGATGGCAAAAGCCGCAAGTAAATCCATAAAGCGACACTAACCCATACGTTTAATGTAATTTGTTAAGCGAAAAAAGAAGCCCACAGCGTATCCCGACGCTGTGGGCTTTGATGCATTGGTGGATCATGTTCAAGATTTCTTTGCAACTTTATATTAGCATATTAGGCTATATTTAGCTATCTTGAGCATGAAAATATCCTTTTAATGTGTTCTTATGCGTTCTCCATTTTCATTATTTTCTGAAAGCATGCTACATCAACATTCTTTACCAAACAAAAGTTATCTACATATTAGCTTAACTTTTAAACCAAATCTAGGTCAATCATCACTCTTTGCCAATGGATCCGATACTTTATCATCTGTCTTACTTTCTCTATATTGTCGTTATTCCAATGAAGGTCATCAGCTACTTCTAGCATAACTGAGACTGAGTGTGGGTTTTCTGGATAGTCACCCACTTGAGTTTTCATGTATTCAACCAATTCCTGTTCTATTTCATAGTTACCTACGCCATGAATCTTCGATGAAAATCTACGTTCAAATTCAGATTTAAACCGTTCATTTATCGTTTCGTATATTATTTTTTCCAGTTCTGATCCGGTTATTGTATCAACGTCAAAATTATCTATTAGAATTCACTCCCACTCTTGTTGTTTCCCAGTTATCAAAAAAGACACCCATGTGCGATGGGTGTCTTAGGGATTGATTAAGCACAATTATCTATTATCCTTTGGGGATATAAATAATCAACGCCGCCATTATAAATCGCTTTCAATTAGTTAACAAGGTCCATTTAAAACTATTTATCCAAAATCTATTCGATCTAAAATCCTCTCACGACTCTGCTGATCGAGCCCCAAATACTCCAGCGTCATGGCCTCATTTGAATGATTTAGTAATCTCATTACTAACCCAATATTGTAATTTGATTGGACGTAAACTCGATATGCGCCAGTCTTACGCATTGTGTGCGTACCCAAATAATTAATACCTAAAAGATTACCAACTTTAGCCATAATCTTATAAAACTGTCCCTCGGTAATGTGACGTTCTGGTCTCCGTATCGATGGGAATAACCATTCAGAATTAATCCCATTCTCTCTTAGCCAAGACCAATATACAATCAAATCTGTTTCCACTGGGCTCAGATACAACACATTTTTCTTCCCTGTCTTCTTATCGTGAATGTAGGCATTCGACTTGATTGTTCCATCTGTATTATAAATATCATCAAGTTTAAGCCCCATAACATCAGACACTCGGAGTAAAGTCGCCTTCCCAAATTGAAAAATAGTGTAATTACGCCTACCGGCCTTAAATGAATGTAATAAGGTATCTTGAACATCTTTAAGCACATTAGAGTCTTTAATTGGTGACACGATCTGCCGCATAAATCTTTCTCCTTAGGGTTAATTATTATTAATATATAAATAAATAGACCCACAATTTATATTCTATCATAAACTGTTCTGATATCTCAATGATTCTTAGGGTCTATTTGTAAGAAATAGCCCCTTTTAACATAGATATACGAAATCTAACTTTATGGGCAGCGAAATCTTCTTATCTGCGGTATAATTTGCTTTATTGCAATTGATTCTAATTGCAATAAAACACAAAAACTGAAAAGAGGGAATTTAGATGACAAATTCTGTAAGTTCTACTAACGAGCAAGAATTTAGTATTGATGCATTCTTTGCTGGCGTCGGTGGAATTGAGCTTGGTTTCGAGCAAACCGGCAAGTTCAGAGTTGCCTATGCGAATGAGTTCGATCAGAATGCACGAAAAACTTATTCTTTAAACAACCCAGATACACACCTAGATGGCCGTGATATTCACGATGTTGATCCTAAGGAAATTCCAAACAGCGATCTTATCGTCGGAGGATTCCCATGCCAGGCATTCTCGATAGCTGGCTATCGTAAGGGATTTGAAGATGGCCGTGGTGATTTATTCTTCGAAATGTTGAAGATGATCAAAGCAAAAAAACCAAAGGCTGTCTTCATCGAAAATGTTAAGAACTTGGTCACTCATGATCATGGTAATACATTCAAAGTCATTCGAGAGGCTCTTGTCGAAAATGGTTATTTTATCCAATGGAAAGTGCTAAACGGAAAAGATTTTGGTAATGTTCCTCAAAATCGCGAACGTATCTATGTTGTCGGCTTTAAAAATAAAACAGCCTTTGACAATTTTGAGTTTCCTGAACCAATTAAATTAACAAAAACTATTCATGATGTCATCGATTTTCATAACGATAAGAACGAAAAGTATTATTATCGCAAGGGCGTTCAGCCATTCTATGATCAATTAGTACCAGAAATTACGAGCCAAGACACTATTTATCAATGGCGTCGACAATACGTACGTGAGAATAAGACTGGTGTTATTCCGACATTAACAGCCAATATGGGCACTGGTGGCCATAATGTTCCGCTAATTCTTACTGACTCTGGTGAAATTAGAAAACTGACACCTAAAGAAACCTTCTATGCTCAAGGTTATCCTAAAGACTTCAAACTACCAGAAATATCCAACGGCCAACTTTACAAACAAGCAGGTAATTCTGTTGTTGTACCGGTAATCAATAGAATCGCAAAAAATGTTTATTTTGCTCTAAATTCCGTTAAAGATAACAATGAATTAGAACAAAATCATGATAAATATGCTCTAATATACTCTGATATTAACAGTCGATTTGAAGGAAAGAGCTATGTAAAAAAATATAGTTCATCAATTGATGAACTAAAAAAATTTGTTGAAGCATCTGGTGTTCAATTACTAAATGATGCTGATTATATAAAACTTGTTCAAAAGAAGAAACAAGCAACATTCTACATGATAGAAGAATCCTAAATTATTCAAACGAAGCTGAACCTTTAGCTTCGTTTCTTTGTATAATCAAGTTATCAAATAAAATATGGAGCATAAGCTATGACAGTATGGAGTCGTTACTCAAAAGAACAAAAGACTGAATACGAAGAATATCTAAAAATGTATAGTGCACTTTCTGCACTATTTAATCAAAAATCATCTGAAACCGGCGCACCTTATTTAGACTCCAAATTTCAAGAAACAATCTATGCTCGTAGTTTCGATTCTGAAGACGTTGATATTGGAAATACACCTCATGATATCAGATCAACATTCGCAAATGACGACAAGATTGGTATTGGGATAAAGACCTGGTTAAACTCAAATACTTCTTACCAAAAAGTTATGCAACTTAAACGTTATAAAGAAGAAATCGATAAGCACAAAGATGATTTAGATGATTTGGCATTGACTATATCAACTATCAAAAACACAAGATTGATTGCTGACTATAATCGTCTAGGTCTCAAAGACAATGAAAACATCTATCATTACGTAACTCGTGACCGAGGAACCCTAAAACTATCTGAAACTAGCTACCCCTTAGTCGACATAAATCATCTCGAACCACAATCACTAAAAAGTAGTTCCTTTAACTTCACTGACGGCTTAAAGGAATATAAATACACCTTTGGTGACAGCCAGGTCTTTATGAAATTTGGTGAAACTCTACCAAACACTGATCTGTTAAAGAAAATCGACATTGAAATACTAGAAGATCCATTCGAATTCATAAAACAATCATTTAAAAAGTTTTACAGTACTGGTGGCGTTCTAGTACCAGAAAAAACACGTGATTATCTATATCTTCCACTCTACTCATACAGAGACCATAAAGTATCAAAAAGTAGTGGTTTAAATGCTTGGAACGGACTACCAAAATCAGCTGGCAGTACTGTACTACGCCCAGAAGGAGAAGCCTACATTCCAATTCCAAAAGCCCTTTGGAAGAAACACCCTTATTGGATAAATCCAACGATAAACATGAGTAAATATGCTGAATACCACCAATCCACTGGTAACTCGAGCTATCCTATCCACTTACACATGCCGGACGGAACCACATTCGACGCTATCTTTGCACAAGAAGGCTTCAAAGCACTACAAACTAACCCTCAAAACATCTTAGGAAAATGGATTCTTAATGCCTTAGGAATTAAAAAACCACAAAGACAAAGATACGATATACCAGCTACCAATATCGTTACAATGGATCGCTTAAAACAAATCGGATACGACAGCGTAAAACTATGGCGAGAAGTCCCTGCTAAGCCAGACGATTTTTGGATCGACTTCGCAGAATACGGGTCATTCGAACGATTCATAAACGACGAAACACAGACCACAGAAGAAGATTAAAACTCCTCTTAAACCCCAACCAAAAGGTTTGAGCCGTGCCGGCTCTCTCAAGACACTTTCCCTATCAATGAAAAAATGTCATTGAATTTTGCTTTCTTTTGACACCCAGACATACTAGATGTAGACCAAATATTTTTGAGCCACATCTAGTAGATCCAGCAACCGTTTAAACGCAACTAGCCCTTGTCCCTGGTCACCACGGTTTTACGTGACGTTGCACGTATGCTTTTATTTAAACTGATAGCATATAGAACTCAATTGGTGGCAGGGTGGTTGATTCCATTTCCTAGTCTTCCACTCCACGTCTTTTGCGGGGTCATATCCGCAGGGTTCAGTACACCCATGTCTCTAACTATGCACGTGGTCACCAACCGCGCTAACGAGTGATTTGAACGATCAATTGACAGGGAACTACCCAAACGTCTTCTGGTTGATGATCAACCCAACCAATTCGTTTTCGCACAAAAAAAGTGGATTGACTACTAGACTACCCTAGTAATCAATCCACTGATCTTAAATTTCAGATTAGTTGACTGTTGATTTTTTTCAACCCATGTTATAATATGAGTTGAATTCAATTGGGTTGGTCCCCAAATGAACAAAAATCTTACTACTGGTTTTAGTAAGTCGCAAGTCTCCGGGAACGTCAATTCCGCGGAGCTTTTTTTGTGCGCTTTTTATTTACTTGTTATCATCACCATACTTAACTACAGCGATTTTGTAAATAGTTTTTCTAAACTCATACATTTACCATTTACCATTATGTTATTACCATTTACCATTATGTTAAATGGTAAATGGTAATAACACTTTGTATTAGGTACATAAACAACCGATGTACAAGCATTTATTATGAATGTATATGTACATTTAACACTTTGTATGAGATAATTATCCTACAACAAAGTGTTAAATGGTAAATGGTAAATATTGTTCACATAGGAGGAAAGTACATGGTCAAAATCTTGAGTTTCGCAAATTTTAAAGGCGGAGTCGGTAAAACATCGACAACGGCATTAACAAGCTGGGCGCTAGCCGCTAAAGGCTACAAAGTATTAGCCATTGACTTTGACGCGCAGGCCAACTTGACTTCGCTATTATTAAAGACCAAAGCGAGCGGAAGTGAGAACGCAATTATCACGATTGATCGGTCATTAATGTCCGCAATCAATGAGAATATTCCAATTAACGAGATTGCAATCAGTATCACTGACAATCTTGACCTGGTTCCGACTGCCGTTGATTTTTCAATGTATCCACGGTATCTCGATAAGATGTTTAATAGTGAAATTGAAAAAGTGTCGTTCTTCAAGAACGCACTTGGGTCATTTAAAGACAAATACGATTTTATTTTTATCGACGTACCACCAACATTATCCTTGCAAAACGACACTGCCTTCTATGCCTGCGATGATATCGTCGTCGTTCTCCAAACTCAAGAACGAAGCATGGCCGGTGCTGAAGCATTTATTCAGTATTTACAGAATACCCTAATTAACGAATTTGAATCATCGGTTGACGTTCTAGGAATCTTACCAGTATTGTCTAAACGAAACGCCCAAGTCGACGCCGAAATTCTCGAGGCTGCAAAACAAGAATTCGGCGAGGAAAATATCTTTAGAAACACGATTACAATCATGGAGCGCATTAAACGAATGGATATGACGGGAATCACAGCTAACAATAACGATCGCTGGGACAACAAGGTTCATGAGTCATTCTCACTTGTTGCCGATGAACTGATTGCTCGTCTAAACTCCGTTAAGGAAGGGTAGGGGATATCATGGCTGGATTGTTGGATCACAGTGGAAAGTCAAAAAAGAAGCTTACCCGTGGGGCTGAAATAAAAGTAGCTAATCAAGTTACCCGACAAGAATTATCTGATCAAGACAAGATAGCTTCGGATAATAATATTGAAATATCAATGAAAAAGCAGGTTGATTTCCCAGTAAATATTCGAGTAAATAATCATGTCAGAAACAACATTACTGCGCTACTGAACCTCGGTTTGGGGAATTCTGCTTCCGAACTAGTCAATAGACTAGTCAACGAACAGATTGAAACTTTGGAGCCATCACAGATTAAGAGATTTAATCAGATGGTCGATATTCTGGAGCAAAAAGACTACTTGAAACGTCAAAAATAATGCAAGAGACAAGACATTGGCAACATTCCAATATCTTGTCTTCTTAACATTGACTTTTTTTATGCGCTAATATTAAGTTGTTAAACACATCATACAGTTGAATCCCACGATAATACTGGTGTTGAAACCGAATTGAAAACTTCAGCAACTAAGACGGAAACTTCGCAAGCAGAATCGCAAACATCGATAACAAAACATCATTGGTGGCAATTTAGACATAAATAAATATACTTTGTCTCTTTATTAGGAAATTAAACGGAGTAATTTTTAATTCAAAAAGAACGCCAAATGGCGTTCTTTTTATTTTATCCTTAATTGATCCCCCGGGTGAATCACCGACTTGATCGTCTTACCATTCAATTTTGCCAAATCATACATGTCTACATTGAATTTATGGGCAATCCCCCACCACGAATCCCCCGAAACGACAGTATAATACGCATCAGAGCACTCTCGATCAATAATATCTCCCGTATAATGCTCAAAAAAATCATAAGACATATCAACGTTCATGTTCATATAATTATCCGTAAATTGCCATGTGCCAACATTATCAACACCAGGTTGCTTGTTGTTATGCGCCGCAATCCACAGATTCTTAGCAATTAACTGATCAGGATTAACTCGACCTTCCCAGATCCACGAAGCAGATGTGTAAATATCAGTCTTATGATATCCTGCAGATATCACAGTCCGCAGAAATTCATTAACACTCGATGTGGCATGATGTGGAATCTCAGGCGTCTCGACATCAACAACCATCACAGAATCGCTCATAATACCCATTTTCTTCGCATTAAGAATGAACCACATCGCTTCATGTACGGCGTCCTTATCGTTAGAAAATCGTGCAAAATGATAAGCATGAACCTTCATGCCACACTCACGTGCATTCTTAATCTGATTTTTTGCTTTTGGATTGATATATGCCGTCCCTGGGTTAGATCCCTCCGTTATTTTAACGATCACCGCCTTAACACCAACATTTTTGAGTCTCTGAAAAAATGCCGGCGTATCAGGTTGGTGGCTGCTCACGTCTGCCACCAGATTATATGTTGCCAATTATATCCTCCTGTCTATTGTCTATACTGTGCCACTGCATCAACGTGCTTATGCTTCATTCGCAATTGTCCGTGATAGATCGTATGGTACAGCCAACTCAGATCTCCGTCATATGCAGTCATAATTGTCGCCAAAGTCGGAGCAATCTGCTTGTCCAACCAATCGGCCATTTGTTCAACCGTCCGATCCAATGGCATTATTGTTAATTTTAGGCTAGAAACGTTACCTAGCAAGGTATCCCACCATTTGGCAGTTGGCCAGCGTGCCTTATTTGTATCATGTTTTTCAGCCGGTTTTTCTATAAATCTAATGTAATTTTTGAGTGTCGATCGGAGCACAACCCCAATGTCCACGTGTCCTACAAGGTGTTTTGCGAGTAACTGTGCACGTTCTTTTTTGTAAACGACTTCTAAACGTGTCCAAGAAGCACTCTTTTCGCTTTCTTTTCCATTATTGGCGATTCTTTCCAGCTTTTTATCGTAGATTCGGACAAAAATATCGGATTTTTGCGATCCAAAATACATTGTTCTTCCCAAGAAATTATTATCCGTGCAACTCCGACTATTCAATTCGTCCCACTTATTCCAGCGACTAGTAAATAGTCCATTAATCGCCGCACTATGAATCCGATCAAAATTAATCAAATTATCCTCCCGATCATCAATGGCAAGATCGATTCGAGTAAATTTGCTCTCCGGAACCTTGCTTATCACATATACCAGCAATTCGCGAATTCCTCGAGTTTGCTCATAGACTCTGCACCCAGTCCCCGTGATGATCACGTGCATTCCCATCTTGTCGTTCTCGATCGGTCGCTCAGATTTTCCAGAGTTAAACAGCACAAAAACATTCCCTTCCGACCATTTCCATTGACTGTTATATCCAAATCTTCCAGTAGTTAGAGCCTTAAATTCCTCCTCATTGAGTCTTAAAACGCTGGTAATCAAGTATTTAAGCTCAACTTTATGAACGGTAAATTCAAGCCAATCAAAAGCGGTAGTAAGATATGTTCCAGGCATTATCGACCACCTCATTCCAACCTTGTATTTATTACCCCCCTATTAGTGTCGGGGGGTCGATACAGGTATTTGCTATAAACGTTGATATATCAACATCAATCAGTGGGTTGAGGCCGTTGCAAAAATTCAATAGAATCTGAAACCACAGAATAATAAACCTGATGAATCTGCGTGTCCTTATCAATTTTCTGTGATACCTCTAAACGCCCATTTACGAGCACCTGACGGCCTTTTGGACAATTTGCGGCCAATGACTTAGCCAATTGATCAAACGCTACAAAACGCACAAAATC
>CAMJXI010000022.1 GCA_946409675.1 uncultured Lactobacillus sp.
CCGTTAAAGGTATGAGTAAAGACAGTAGCACCGGCTTCAACACAAGCACGAGCTTGTTCGTAAGTTGCGTTTGAGTGACCCAGGCAGACAACTGCGCCATCGGCAACAGCTGCACGAGTAAATTCAGGTGCACCCTTACGTTCAGCAGCAATTGAGATCTTCTTCAACATGCCGTGAGCTGATTCTTGCCATTTTTCGTATTTCACGATATCAGGATCTGAGAAGTACTTAGGATTTTGAGCACCCTTATGTTCTTCAGTATAGAAAGGTCCTTCGAAATGAATACCACGAATCTTAGCACCCTTAACTTCGGTGTAATGTTCGCCGACAATTTTACATAATTCGTTCAAATCATCAAAACTAGCAGTCAAAGTTGTAGGTAACCATGAAGTTACACCAGCCTTTAACAAACCTTCGGACATTTCTTTGATACCATCAAAATCAAGGTCCATGACATCATGGCCTAATAAACCATGAATATGTGTATCAACGTAACCAGGTGCAATCCACTTACCTGGTTTTTCAACGATTGTGCCTTCTGGCTTCTCGTCTTCGTGATAGAACATCCCAAATTTGCCCTCATCGGTAACTTCAAGATATCCGCCAATTTCTGTAATGTTCTTTAAAAAGAACTTTGCTGCATGAAGATAATAACTCATTTTTCATCCTTCTTCTTTTAAAATAAAAATTACGATTACACTTAATTATAAAACTTTTGCCTGTGATTAGTCGTCGATTTTCTGTTCTTTATACATTTCCTAACAAAAGAAAAAGACGATAAATATGGAATCTATCGTCTTTAAAAAATTTATTTAGATTGTTCCAAAATTATGCTTGGAATCTTGAAACACCATCTAAGTAAGTTTCAACTAATGCCATGTCAGGGTTTAAGACGATAAAGTCAGCTCCCCGGCCTTCTTTGATTTCACCACAAACGTCGTCAATGTGACAAGATCTTGCAGCTGTAGCAGAAGCCAT
This sequence comes from uncultured Lactobacillus sp., assembly GCA_946409675.1. Taxonomy (GTDB): domain Bacteria; phylum Bacillota; class Bacilli; order Lactobacillales; family Lactobacillaceae; genus Amylolactobacillus. The sequence goes on from CAMJXI010000022.1 coordinate 979, forward strand.
CTTGATTGCTTCTTCAGGAGTTGCAATGTTCCAATCAACCACGTTTTTGATTGCGTCGTTTAACTTAAGGATTGATCCAGCGAGGTTGTTATCGCTCTTAAGACGAGCCATACCATCAGCCACATAAACTGGTAATTCACCAAGGACATAATCACCATCTGGTTTCAAACCTGCACGCATGCAGTCTGTAATCAAAGCAATGTGATCTTGTGTCTTAGTTTCGATTGCTAAGCGAACTGCGTATGGATGAACATGATGTCCGTCACAAATCAATTCTGCATCAGTATCCTTAAGTGTTAAGGCTGCACCTAGTACGCCAGGTTCGCGGTGGTGTAAACCACGCATCCCGTTGTAAAGGTGAGTGAAGACTGAAGCTCCGGCTTTAACAGCGCGACTAACTTCTGCTAAAGTAGCTGAAGTATGACCAATTGAAACAACTGTCTTACCATCTTTGGTAACGTGTTGAATAAATTCTTCAACGCCGTCACGTTCTGCTGCCATCGCGATTTTTTTAACGATACCATGAGCACTTTCTTGCCATTGGTCGAATTCAGCGATTGAAGGATCTTTGAAATACTTAGGATTTTGGGCACCTTTATGTTCTTCAGTGAAGTAAGGTCCTTCTAAGTGAATTCCGGCGATCTTTGCGCCTTCAGCAGTTTCGTAGTTGTCACCGATTGTCTTACAAACGGCATTCAACTTTTCAAAAGATGAAGTCAAAGTGGTTGGCAACCATGATGTTACACCTGTTTGTAAAAGTGCAACTGACATGTTGTTCACGCCATCCCAATCATTATCCATCACATCGTGATCGTTGGTACCATGGATATGAGTATCAACAAGGCCTGGGGCAATCCATTTGCCGGCATATTCTTTAATTTCACCTTCAGGTTTTTCGTCTTCGGCGAAGTATTTACCAAACTTTTGATCGGCGGTAACTTCGAGATAGCCACCGTTTTCAGTGGTGTTCTTAAAGAAAAATTTGTCGGCATGAACGTAGTAACTCATTATTAGTATCCTTCTTTTCTTCGGGGTATTATTTTTATTGGACTAGTCCAATCACAATTTCAATATTACTACTTTCCTGTCGGAATGTATATCCTAATATTCGTGAATTGTTACACCCTTCACAACCCGGTTAACTGTACCTGTTGCTGATGGTGTGTCTGGTGTGTTGTTAACTTTAATTGAGGTCATAAGTGAAATAGTTTGAGCAAACATCACATCTGCTAAAGCCAAGTAACCATCTGGCAAGTCTGATGTAGCAAAAGTAAACTTGTCACCACTGAAGTCGTTGTCTTGGCTCATGCCAACAGACATTACTGATGGAACGATTTCGTCGGCTTTGATTTCTTCTAAGATATCAACGTCGTATTGACGAGTGTACTTTTCGTTGCTGACAAAGTCGAAAACGATTGTTTTGTCATCAAGGAATGATTTAGGACCGTGACGGAAGCCCATTGAAGTATCAAAGATTGTTGCAACTTTACCAGCAGTGAGTTCAAGAATCTTAAGTGCTGCTTCTTGAGTCAAGCCACCAAGTGCACCAGAACCTAAGTAAGCGATACGGTCGAAATCAAGGTCAACGATCTTTTGGATTTCGTCTTCGCGTGAAACAACAGTCTTACCAAGTTCTGAGATTGTGTTGACGTAAGTATGTTTGTCTTCGTCTGTAGCTGTATCAAAAACAAGTAATGAAGTTAAGCTCATGCATGAGAAACTACCAGTCATGGCAAAGCCTTTATCATTTGAACGAGCTGGCATCAAAAGAAGTAAGTTGTCTTCTTCAGTTTCAGCTTTCTTAGCCAATTTACCGTCTGGTGCGCAAGTAATTGTAACTTGGAACAAGTTTTCAATAACTTTTTCAGCAATTTCTACTGTAGCAACAGATTCTGGTGAGTTACCAGAGCGGGCAAATGAAACAAGAATTGTTGGTTGGTCAGCTTTTAAATAGTTAAGTGGTGTTGAAACGATTTTAGTAGTGTCGATTGCTTCGAAATCGAATTTTGAACGATCACCATGTTCGTTTAAATATGGTGTGATCGTGTTACCAACAAAGGCACTAGTACCAGCACCAGTGAAGATTACACGAGTTTTACCAAATTTTTCGTTGATTCGGTTGAAGAAATCCTTAATTTCAGAAAGGTGTTCTTGGTAAATTGCCCAAGTTTCTTGCCATAATTCTGGTTGTTGTTGGATTTCGCGGGTGGTAATAATTGCACCCATTTTTGTAAGTTCTGCATCTGATTTGCTGTACATGAGTTTCTCCTTTATTTGTTCTGATCACCCGTCAACACCCGGCGATTAACTTGTTTTGTGCGGTAAACAAATTTATCACTTCGTGCGACAGATTTCGTATATTCGATTGGGACGTTCTTATCGTTAATAGAACGACGATAAAGTTTCAAACACGCCGATTGCTCTGGCGTATCCAAGATTTTTGCTTCGACAGGTGTTACGATACCAGCTTTAACATCTTCAAAAGCCATTACTGCAGTTTGCTGATAGTAGGTTTTCATCAACTCATAAAGTGGCGTTGACGAAACCATTTCCATCGTTAAGTCCGGAAATACTTCAGCGGGCATGTATGTTTCTTCAAACATCATCGGTTCGTCATCGGCCATTCGCAGTCTCTTTAAGAGGTAGACTTTTGAATGAGGCTCGAGGGTCAGTTGTTTTAAGACTGACTCCTTGGCTTCGAATAATTCCAGGGTCAGGTTAAAGGTAATTGGGTTACGACCCAACTCCTTCATTTCCTGCGTGAAACTATACATTGACCCGAGGTCAAACTGATTTAATAAGATAGAAGCAACAAAAGTTCCCTTGCCATGCAAACGATAGATTAGACCACGTTGTTCCAGATCATCTAACGCCAGTCGAATGGTGTTACGACTGCAATCATATTGATCCATCAGCATTCTTTCTGAAGGCAATTTTTCGTTTGGTTGGAAATGTTCTCTAATCTGCTTTTGCAGGTCAAGAATTACTTGTTGATACAGCGGCTTTGTCATAATATTCTCTTTCTTCAAACTGGTTGGTACCACCCTATATAATATATTAAGAATGGGCTTGAAAGTCAACTAATTTTTTGCTAAAAAACACTTTTTACCTATTATTTAAGCTATACTGAAGACATTATGAAAGTAAACTTAAGTGAAACTCCAACTAACCTCAAGAAGTTAGGAAAATTACTCAGAATTTCCAAAACTGACACATATTATGAAGGAGAATATTCGACCGGCGAATTGATTCGGATCAGTTTTTTGACTGACAGTATTTTACGAATTCAAGTCGACCCAAGCCTCCAGTTTTCGGAATATCCTGCTGCAAATGACCCAACTCATCAAGCAACAATGACCGTGAAACTTCCTGCCACCAGTACGAAAACTTTTCGCAAGAGTGAGCTTTTAGCGACCGCTGAAAACTTTCGGATTCGCTTCGGCCGCTATACACTGGTTCTGAAGAAAAGTCCTGCCTTAATTGCGCTCTACGATGAATACAAACGGCGCCCGGTCTTCCAAGAAACGGAACCCTTGAGCTTCGGTGAGAAATTGAGTCGCCAGACCTTGTTGCAAAATCCCAACGAATTCTACTTTGGTGGGGGCACGCAAAACGGTAAGTTCTCACATAAGGGTGAGGAAATTGAGATTGCTAACACGAACATCTGGACAGATGGCGGCGTAGCCTCTCCTAACCCATTTTTCTGGTCCAACAGCGGTTTTGGTGCAGTCCGGCATACATTTGCTCCAGGTAACTACGACTTCGGTAAAGCAGCTAAAAATACGACGATTATCGACCACGACGATCCGACTTTTGACAGCTTCTACTTATTGGGTAACGATCCGGCCGAAATCCTGGGTAATTACTACAAGTTAACGGGCTTTCCTGTCTTGTTGCCTAAATTTGGTTTCTACGAAGGCCATTTGAATGCCTACAACCGCGATTATTGGGTGGAAACAACTTCTGATAATCCCCGGGCAATAAAATTTGAAGACGATAAATATTACCAAGAATTTTTGCCTAAAAAATTGGGCGACCGAAAGGGTATTTTAGAATCACTCAACGGAGATGGCGATAACTACCAATTCTCCGCGCGAGCAGTGATTGACCGCTACCAAAAACGCGATATTCCGTTGGGTTGGTTCTTACCAAACGATGGTTATGGCGCAGGTTATGGCCAAACTGATAGTTTGACGGGCGACCTCCACAACTTGGAAGCCTTCAGCAACTACGCCAATAAACGTGGTGTAGAAATGGGACTGTGGACCCAAAGCAATCTGCATCCCAAGGACCCTGAGAATCCCCAAAAGGGTGAACGCGATTTAGACCAAGAAATTTCTAAAGCCAACCTTGCAGTCTTGAAAACAGACGTTGCTTGGGTGGGCGATGGTTATTCATTTGGCCTGAATGGGATTGAAGATGCTGCCAAAGCCTTCATCGCCCAAACTAAGGGCAAGAGCCGTCCTTTCATCATCTCGCTTGATGGCTGGGCAGGTACGCAAAGATACGCCGGAATCTGGTCGGGTGACCAAGTTGGTGGCGAATGGGAATACATTCGCTTCCACATTCCAACGTATATCGGGACGAGCCTTTCGGGTCAACCAAATATCGGTTCTGATATGGATGGTATTTTCGGTGGTGGTGACGTTAATGTCAACGTCCGAGATTACCAATGGAAGGCCTTCACGCCAATTCAATTAAACATGGATGGCTGGGGTACAAATCCTAAGAACCCATTCACTTTTGGGAGACGAGCAACGCAAGTTAACCGGGCTTACCTCAAGTTGAAGTCCCAGATGCTGCCATATATCTACTCGATTGCGCATGACTCCGTGATTGGTAAACCAATGGTCCGGGCAATGTTCCTGGAATTCCCCCATGATAAGATCAACTACACGAAACACGTGCAGTACCAGTACATGTGGGGTCCAAGTTTGTTGATTGCCCCAATTTACAACGGGCAGGTCAACGGAGCGAGTGATTCGGTCAGAAATAATGTCTTCTTTCCAGACGCACATCAACTCTGGATTGACTACTTCACGGGTGAAAAATATCTTGGTGGCGCAAGTTACGATAACTTGGTCTTCCCACACTGGCATGCACCAGTGTTCGTTAAGGCCGGCGCAATTTTGCCACTCACTAAAGCAAATAATAATCCGAAGGAAATTGACGACTCACACAGAATCTTCAATTTCTATCCGGGTAATAAAAACGAGTTCGAATTATTCGACGACGATGGTAAATCAACGGATTACTTGAATAATAAGGTGGTCTCGACGATTATCACGAGTGAACTCAAGGGTTCGAAGTTCTCGATTAATATCGGTAAAACCACGGGTGACTACTCTGGTTTCGTGAAGGACAAGACAACAACCTTGAATATCTTGGTTGACCACCATCCAGGTCAATTGACTGTCGATCTTGGGGGCCAAATTATTTTGTTAACCGAATCGATGACAGAATTAGAGTTTGACCAGGCAGAGGCTGGCTTCTACTACAACGAGCAGTTCTCACCTTCTGAATTCTTCACGACGTTCAGTGATCAAGCAACCCAACAAAAAGCAGTCACTATTAAGTTACCTAAGATTGATGTAACGGCGGAAGATATTACCTTATCAATGGAAAATACTTCGTATGGTCGCGATAATAGCTTGGCTAAGATTATCGATTCAGCAATGAAGCAACCACGTAACTTCGGCGTGGTCCTTGAAAAGGCTAGCCCTACTTCAATTACCTTGCACTGGCAACAAAACTACCAGGCAGAGCAATTTGAGATTATGATCAACGATATGTTGCACACGAACATCAAGGGCAACGAGTTTACTTTTGAAGAACTCGACTTCCAAAGTGTTTATAAATTCAAGATTAGAAGCAAGATGGGCAATAAGGTTTCGGAATGGAGCGAACCGATTGCGGGTAGAACATTGGAAAATCCAATGACGGCCGCAATTCCGGTGATTGATGTAAGTAGCACTCTTCCTGATCAACAAGAACGCGAAATTAAGTACTTGGTTGACCAGAATGTAACGACTGAATGGGCAACGGATCCTGATGGTGCGAAGGCAGATCCTGAAAACGGTAAGTACTTGGAATTGACGTTTGAATTTGAGGGAATTAATGACTTGGCGGGATTGACCTATATTCCTTGGTCAGTTTCGGGTCGTGGTACCTTTACAAAGATCGCGCTTAGTTACTCGACTGACGGTCAAAGTTGGACTGAGTATTCTGAACCAATTACCTGGGAACAAGATACGACTAACAAGAACACGAGAATTGACGATGTGAAGGCTAAGTTTGTTAAGTTACGAGTACTTGCGTCGGATGGTAATATGGGTTCTTCAAGAGAAATCCTGTTCTTCAAGAAAAAGAAATAATTTATAATCATAAAATGATTTTATTATTTGCTATAAGTGAATACAAAAATAGACGAGCAATCGTCTTTTTTTGTGAACTAAATTATTGAATACCAGACGTTTTCCAATAGGTGGCGATTCAGCAACGTTATTGTCGGCTAATCCGGCTAAAGATTACTAACTAAATTTCACAAATTTTGTGCGAAAGTCCTTTCCTTTACAAAGGAAATAGCAATGCTAAATTTGACATAAGGAGACCATCATTATGACGAATAAGAAAATACTCAACTTTTTAACATTGGTTCTTTTACTAGCAAGTTTTATTTTAGTCTTAAAGATTAACTCAAATACGCACCAGACTGTCTATGGAGACAATGTTGCTAAACAGCAAGAAACAGTTTTGACCACTGCCAACTCTTTTCAGTTTGACCAAATTAAAATGGGGACATCCTCTGTGAAATACATTCACATTAAATATTCTCCAACTGAGTTGCCAGAAAACGGATCCACCAGGCACGCCGGAGATCTGTTCCAACTTTCCCACTCACCCATTGGGCAAAAAGATATTTTGGTACAGTTTGCGAATCGAACGCCCGTACTCTCGATGAGCGCGCGGACGGATCAAGTTGCAGCAAACTCATTTACAGCGGTGGTGCCAGAAGATGGCACTTTTAAAATTACGACCGAGACAACTTATAAAGTTACCTATCAAGAAGTTTGGGGACACCCAATTGGTTCTCCAACGGGAACTTGGATGAAACTTAATGTTAATGCCATCCATGCGCCAGACTCAGAAATTGCACATTTTGATAAGGTTAGTTAGATAAAGACTAACTAAACTAAAAAAGAAACTTAGTATTCACACGAAAGACGTGTGTTGCTAAGTTTCTTTTTTTACTACTACTTGTCTAGAACACGAGCCAACCATTCCTTGGCTAATCCTACCCAATGAGCAAGATGTTTATCTTCGAGGCTTTCGTTGCCAGCTTGTCCGATAATTGGCGTTGCCACAGAAAAGCCATGCACTCCGGCATTTAAGAATAGCCCTTCAGTTTCTACGCCATTTTCTTGCAAGGCGTTAAAATAGCCCAGCCCATTCGTTACTGGAACAACCGGATCATTCGTAGCGTGGATCACCATCGTTGGTGGTGTCTCTTTCGTCACACCCGTTGTCGCATTATGGAACAGCTTATTTTCTGGAATTGCCGCCAATTGTTCTGGAGTCAAATCCAAATCTAATTTGGCAAAATCAATAAACGGATAAACCAAGATTGTTGCATTGGGTTTTGCCACATCAGTTAAGTTGTATTCTTTAACGCTCGATGGATCATTCAGCATTGAATTAACAATCGCTGCAACGTGTCCCCCAGCAGAAAACCCGATTGTGCTGATTTTGTCTGGCAGAACAGCATACTCGGTCGCGTTTTCTCTAAAGTACTTAATTGTTTCTAACCCACACAAACCTGCATCTGGATAAACTTGTCCGCCATCAGTGACTAAGTTGTAATAAACAACCGCCACACGATAACCTTCCTGCAGCCAAACGTTGACCACTGGATCAATTTCCTTCTTCGAGTGATGCATGAAGTAACCACCCGGAAAGACAATCATTAAGGGTCTTGGAGCATCTTCCGTACTTGCCGAATTCAGGTTATCAATGTTAAAAAAATCAACCTTAAATTTTCTGCCAGTCTGTGTCTCTAAGTTAATTGTTTCTTTCTTCATTTGCCAATTTCTGCTTTCTACCGACAGCGTAAATTACTGCAGGAATCGTTAACAATACGCCAACAATAGAATAAACCATGATAAGTGCGGCACTCACGAAGAGTTTGTCGTTAACCACTCTTCCTATCGAATAATGTAACCTGATAAACCAAATAAATAAAGGCAAAAAGCTTCCGAACATCCCAAACAAAATTGTGTTTAAAGCAGTTCCTAAAATGTCCTCACCAATTTTGGTACCGGATCTCTTTAGTGATGCTAAGGAAATATCACTCTTTTGTACAAGTAATTCCAGCATCCCAGCAGACATCGCCACAGCCGCCTCGGCTATCGCACCAAGTGTACTAAAGACCGCGACAAGAATGCCAAGGTCTTGGTAATTTATCCCAATATTTAAGGATAAGCCAACTAGTTCCTCACCACTCTGATCACCGAAGCCACCTGCCTGAGCGAAGTATTCCAAAATCAGAATCAAGACAAACAGTCCGGCACTAATCGCCATCGCGATTAAGAACGAAATTTTGGCCACGCGGTTATCATGCGTTCCAAGATAAATGATTGTCAGTAATTTCAACGGTACGAAAATCACGCCGACGAGCAAGATATTCGTACCAATCCCAATTAGAACCGCGACCAGAATAATCAAGGCAAAATTCAACACAATACTGAGGTAACTTTTGAGGCCAGTTTTGCCACCGACTATCGTAATCAAAATCAATAATAGAAGTAGTAATGCACCCAGGGTACTCATTTGACCACCCCGCTCTCTACTACTTTGCCTTTACGCAAAAGCAGGCTGAAGCCTGTCGCAATCGGCACCGTCAGCACTATCCCAATTGCTGAAATGAGGCTCTGCAAAATCCCGATTGATAAGGCAAACTCGAACGTATAGTTAATCGTGTTCAAGTCTCGAATCAGCAAAATCGTCATCGGTAAGGCTTCCGCCATGAAGATTAAGACCAACACGTTGATTAAAGGTCCCATTATTTCCTGGCCAATAGTCCGTCCACTTTGCCAGAGCTGTTTCAAAGAAATCGTTGGTTGGTGCTCGATTAATTCTGACAAACTCGAAATAATATCCGTCGCTTCATCCATCACCGCTCCGAGAACCCCGATTAACGCTTGGGCCAAAAACAAAGTTTTAGGATTCTGGGTCGCAAAATCAACGGCCTCATACCGAATGCCTGATTCGTGTGTGAGTTGCATGACTCCCCAGCAAATCAGAAAAGAGGTAAAGACCCCAATGATTGTTGCAAACCACGTCAACCACATTTTCTTGTGGATACCTTGGACCAGAGCTAACGATAAGAGTGAAAGGACCAGTACTGCTAGGCTATAAATAGGAACGACCTTCGTACTATTTTCGGCTACATCAAACACCACGAAGAAATAGAACAGCACCATGTTCAAAATCATCGAAATCATGATTAGGAACGATTTCTTCCCCACGACCATGACCAAAATCACGCACATGATTGTCAATGCAAGCACGAGAACCCAATCTCTTTTCGGTGATACTAAACCCGGCTTTGCTCCGTCAAAGCTCACCAAAACCCGTTGTCCGACTTTGTAGTCCTCGGTGTTTAGTTGCGAAGCCAAGTAGTCGTTTGTAACCTGAAAAGTTTTACCAGCATGCGTTCCAGTTAGCACTTTGATATCCAGATACTGCCGGTACTTCTCATCATTGTGCTCAAACTCGTCGGTCGTTTTCTGGAGGAGAACAGTCGGTTTGGTATTTCCGGAAATCGTAGCGACTTCGTTTGGTAGGCCGTTTACGTTGAAAAAGGCTAGCAACGTCAAAACGATTCCAACAACCGCAACAATACTTGCAGCGATTATTCTAGCCTTATTGAATGGTATATCCTTAATCTTCGACCACATCGATTGTCCCCCCTTCGTCATTTTTTCAATGCTTTTAGCTTTTTCGAACTAGATTCTCTTTTGGTTAGACGCTTCGACTAGACAGTCGAGTCCAACTTGCAACATTTCCTGTGGGCACGCAAAGTTGAAGCGAATGAAGATTGAGCCATCTCCGGCGTATGCTAAGCCGTCGTTGATGTCGACCCCAAACTCGTCTTTTAAGACATCTTTGGCGACTTTTGAATCAGGACACTGTAAGTCGTTGATTTTGATCCAGGCAAGGTATGTGGCATCTAATTTCGTGACTTCAAACTTCGGATTGTTAGCAAGCGTACTCTCCAAAAGTTCGTAGTTAGTTTTAAGTTGCGCCATCAATTGATCTACCCAATCATTTGCCGCTGCCACGTTTAAGTAGACTGCTTCTAAGCCCACAATCGCAAAGAGACTCAATTGATCCATGCCGTACGTTTTTTCGTATTGAGCTAGCTTATCCAAAAGGTTAGTGTTTTTGGACATCACAAAGGAAGCCTTTAAACCGGCAGATCGGAAGAG
>CAMJXI010000023.1 GCA_946409675.1 uncultured Lactobacillus sp.
CCACCGAGATCTACACTCTTTCCCTACACGACGCTCTTCCGATCTCAGAAGAATTTAATCCTTATTGTCACGCTGGCATGACTTGTTCAAAAGGCTGTGGCTGTGCGAGTGAAGATGGCATCTGCCGTTGTAAGATGATGGATGACCAGAAATGCATGTGCAACAGTGCGTGTGGCTTAGAAGGTAGATTTTAAATAATAGCTTAACCAAGTCGATTTGATAATCGGCTTTTTTTTATTCGAAAAACTAATCTTCCAATAAAGGGTAAAATAGGAAAATTTGTTAAACTTAAGACAAATGGGGACATACTCAAGAGGATGAGATTATGGCAGCAAAAGCAACCAATCAAAAAATGAAGTTTGGTTCGATCTACCTTTTAGGTTTAAACGGCATTATCGGTTCGGGAATATTCTTACTACCTGTCACAATTTACGGCCAGGTTGGTAGTTGGAGTATCCTGCTTATTTTCGTGGCCGCCCTTGCATCCCTCTTACTCGCACTTTGTTACGCCGACCTTGCGAGCCGAATTGACGGTGACGGCGGAGCCTGGCTGTACACATTTGATACTTTTGGCAAATTCATGGGTTTTCAAGTTGGTTGGTTCTCCTGGGTGCAAGGTATCGTGACTATAGCAGCTGAAGTTGCAGCTGCGATGAGCGTCTTGAAGGTTTTACTTCCGGTATTGAAAAATCCGGTTGTCTTTCGGGCTAGCTCGGTCGGGATTATTTTGCTACTAGCACTAATCAACTTGGCTGGGCCAAAAATGTCTAAGCTTTCCGACAACGTCGCGACAATCGTCAAAAGCGCGGTTCTCCTCCTCTTCATTGTGGTTTGTGGTTTCTTCATCATTCAAAAGCACCAATTTCAATTCGACTTTAAGCAGCTGAACTTGGGTGAAACAAATAGCGCGATGAATACTGTATTCTACATGTTTACCGGATTTGCTTTCCTACCGGTAGCCGCTCAATCAATGGAAAACGCCAAAAAGAACCTTCCAAAGGCTTTGATTGCGACAATTGCGACAGTTGCAGTCATCTACTCCCTAATTCAACTGGTTACAATTTTGGTACTGCAAAACAAATTAATTGATAATCAGTCGCCATTGGCGAGCGCGTTGAAACTTTTGACCGGGAACGCGGGCTACGTCCTAATTATTATCGGAATGTTGATTTCGATTCTGGGTGTCGCGCTATCGGTGAGTTACAGTACGCCGTTTGTCGCGTCGTCATTAGCCAACGAGAAACACCTCTTACCTAAGTTCTTGGGCAAAACTGCAGCAAATGGCGTCCCAACAACTTCAATTATCATCACTACCATAATTAGTTGTTTGTTAGTTCTCAGTGGGAGCTACTTGTTCCTAGTTTCTTGTGTGGTCTTGATTTCACTCTTCCAATACGTGATGGTTGCCTTGTCGACAATCAAGGTAGACAAGGAGCCAGCCCCTAGCTCATTTCATTTGAAGATGGGCAACCTAGTTCCGATTTTGGCATTGATACTATGCGTCTATCTGGCTTTTGGAATTAGTATGCAAGTTTGGTTATTCGGACTAATCCTGATCGTGATAGGTATTGTCTTCTACTACTTGGACTGTGTTGACCAGGACGAGCAGAAGAAAATGGATAAAAGAGCAGTTTAACGAGTTCAAACGAAGAGCTTTAGAAATAACGCTCCAAAATTCATAACCTCTACGATTTCCGGAACTTGTACGACTTTGGTTGGCTCAACCAGTATGAGTAGCGGATTTCCCATCATCAAAAAAATACCAAACTCCATTTTCGTGAAGTTTGGTATTACCCTCTAAGTTTTAAATTGTAAACTATTTGAAAATTTAATCTCGAATTTGTAACCTTACTTTTATTGCTGTTTTACTATCTCGTAGATCTCTTCTTATCGAACAAAGCTACTAGTCCTAATGTGGCAACAAAGACTAACATTGCACCGACTGTGCCTAGCTCTGATTTAGCTTCGCCAGTTTGAGGCAGTTTTTCTTTATTCTTGTCTTTATCTTTATTGTTATCCTTATCAGTACTTGGTTTTGTGGGAACCAATGGAATCAAAGGCTTCTCAGGATCCGTTGGTTTCCCTGGCTCAATAGGTGTCCATGGAATTTCTGGATCTATAGGTGGGTCAACTGGATCAGTAGGGTCTGAAGGTTCCAATGGAATCCATGGCATTGGATCTTTTGGAGTATAGATAATCAGATACCCTTTTTTGACTTGGTTTTGATAGCCCGCAGTATATGTTACAGCGGTATCTGCGCCCGTTTCAGCGGGAGACTCATTAGTTTCAAATTCTTCTGTATTAATTAATTGTATTTCAGAAAATTCGTAACGTGTTTGATCTAACAGTGATGTGTACTTAGGAAACGACATCTTCTCGCCTGTGATACCAATCCCAAATTTGGCATCAATATAAACCAAAGGAGAATTATCATATTTAATTGCATAGCGAACGGCAATTAAGCCCTTGTCTTTGTTTGGGTCTACTGGCGGATCAACAGGAGGGTCAAAGACCACGGGTGGCGTAGTAGTACCCACATCGTTAACGTTAATAGTAAAGTTGTTCCCGTGTGTATCGGCCGCGCCAACTTTATGATTGTCATACCAAATTCCCATCACCACATTTAATGCTGGATCATGATGGCCAATTTCATCTGAAATCGTAATTTCAAAATCGATATAGTATGACTTATCGTCAATCTTCGTAATCCTGGTAACCTTGTAACTGACATATGGGTTACCCGAAGAATAATCATTTTGATTGTAAAGCTTAAAATTTTCCAGGTTAACCTCACCAGGAGTGGCTAAGTTAAAAATCATTGATCCTTCGTAAGTTCCAGAACTCAATGTGTCTGGGAAACACTGGCCACCATTTCCATCTGGAAACTCGGTCTGACCATTTTTAGTATTTAGGACAACGTTAGAAGCAAATTCGCCCTTCCGTGCCAAATTTTGATGGGAAACTTCATTTGAATCATTTGCAGCACTAACTTTTTGCATAGTTAATAGGCTGACTCCAGCAGACGCCAAGAGTACAGCAACAGAACCGGCAGTTAGTAACTTCCGATATTTTTTATTCGACATGCGATTACTTCTCCTTGTAATAAACAAGAATGATTGGTTCCCCCGAACTCATCTATGTCCAAAATAAGCGTAAATGTCATATTTATCCACTTATTTTTGATTAAATTAAAAGCATTCCCGTCACAAAGTGAGAGGAATGCTATTTTAACGCTATTCAATTTTAACAAAATAACTATGTTGCGTAAGTACAGATTTAGTTATTTGAGCTGAAATATCAAATAATGCAGACAATATTTTACTATTTGTATAAGATTTATCTCTTTTCCTTCGCTAACTAATCGTATTTGGTTATTAGCAAGTAGCTCCATTCACCATAATGCCCTTGTCAAAGGCAGCTAGAACTTCCTTACCGTCAGCAATCCGTACCATATTATCCAGTGAGTGGGCATCATCCTTAATTGAGATGCTTCCCGCATGGTAGTCCATTTTGATGCCTGGATTGAAGAACATCAAGTCATAATCGGAGGTCCAAAGGTGCACGCCTTGATCATTCTCCAAAACTTCAGGATATTCAGGATCTGGGGTATCCAATGTAATCAAGGTAAACTTCGTGCCAATCGTGCAAGCTCCTCCTTGAAGGGAGTATTTGCCACCGCCATCATCGGTAATCAAAACAATTTCCTTCTCGTAAATGTTCTTCTTCTTTAAGAGATCGACCAAGCTGTTACTCAAACTAATTTTTGCCATTGTACTACTTCCTTTCATGACCAATACCAAATGTATCTTTTATTATATACTAAATTATATATTTTGCATTAAAAAAGACATTCGGTTGAATGTCTTAGTTTTAAATCGTCTTATTTAGAATTTAGGTCAATGAACTTGATGAAGTTATCAGCGACTTTTTGCAAGAAGCCTTTAGTACCTGCGACCATCTCATCACCTGCAAACAAGTCCATGCTCTTGCTAAGGTAAACTTCCGGTTGAGTAACTGTCGGCATGTTCAGGAAGGCCAAAACTTTTCGTAAATCTTGTGCTGCCCCAAAACCACCGATGTTCCCAGGAGATTGACTAATAATTTGAGCCGGAATTCCGTTCCACGAGTTTTTGCCCATCGGGCGGGAGCCAATATCGAGCGCATTCTTCAAGCTTGCTGGAATCGAACGGTTAAATTCTGGAGTGACAAATACGACACCACTAAGTGTGGGAACTAGTTCTCGCAAACGAGTCCAAGATGCAGGTGTCTGGCCTGAAGTATCTAGATCATCGTTAAACAACGGTAAGTCTGCAGTCTCAATCCATTCAACGTCATAGCCTTCTGGAATTAATGAAGCGAAGGTCTTTGCCACTTTGAGTGAGAACGCGTCCTTACGTAAACTACCAACTACAATACCTATTTTCTTGTTCATAAAAACTCCTTTCAAAATTAACTCTACAAGGTCAGTCTATCATTTCGAAATAAAAGTCTTTAATATTTTGCTCAAAGTTACTTAAAATCGACCAAGAAAATTTGGTCCATTATCGCTACGACCTGTTCTGGTGTTTCCTTTTGTCCAGAAGCCATCCAGTGCTGGGTCACGCCAAAGACCGCGCTGCTCAAATACGCTGCCTTTATATCTAAGTCCAAGGTCAGATCATCGCTGAGCGTAGTGTGCTGAATAATATTCTTTTTGGCATTCTGGAAAAGGAGGTTCTTAATTTGCAGTTGAATATCAGACGAATCGTTTTGAGCAAATATCTGAGCAATCAACTTTCCCTTTGTGTTCAGAAAAGTTAATAAGGCCAATGCAACTTTTCTCCGGCTTTTATCCACCATGCCCTCAAGAATCTGCATCCCTTCGGCCATCAACTTCAGCTGGTATTGCTTCACCAAGTCATATTTATCCTCGAAATGGAGGTAGAAGGCACTGCGACTGATTTGTGCCGTAGTTGTGATATCTCGTACCGAAATCTCGTCAAATCGCTTCTTTTGCAACAATTCACCAAGTGCCTGTTCAATTTTTAACCCGGTTTTGACAAACCGCGCGTCGTTCTCTTTTTTGCCCATTGTGTTCTCCAGAAATAAATAATCTAAAATTTTTCACTGCTTAACCCTAATACTCAGAAGTATACAATAAATGGACAGATTGTACATTAAAAAAATCTCCTTTACTTTTACACTATTACACGGTATTGTGTAATTATGAAATACAAAGGAGTTTACAAATATGATTAATGAAAAATGTTGTGCACCAGTACCATCATTAACAGATCGTTCGTTACTTACAAACGCCGACGCTGATGAAATCACATTACTATTTAAAGTACTGGCCAACGACACAAGACTAAGAATTTTGCATTATTTGACCCTAGAACCAGATAAGTCAGTGGGCGAAATCGCTGCAGCACTAGAGATGAAGGTGCAAGCCATCTCGAATCAACTACAAAAGCTGGTTGATCAAAAAATTATTAAGGCAAGCCGACACGGTAATTTTATTCATTACGAAATCATCGATGATTGTACTTCAATCTTGCTGGAACGTGCATGGTGCTTGGCTGAAGATACCGGCAAACTAAACAAGACTGGAGTAGCTCAGGAAAATGCTTAAGACAATTATTACAGGAACGTTGCTCTACGCATCGACCGCAATCGATTTAGTGGTAATTTTGATGCTACTTTTTTCAAAATACCGTTCAAAGGAACAAAAGAAACAAATTTACGTTGGCCAGTTTATCGGATCCTATGCGTTGATATTGGTCAGTCTGTTCTTCGCCTTTATTTTGCACTATGTACCGGCACAATGGATTCTCGGATTCTTAGGCTTGATTCCCATCGCTTTTGGACTGAAATATCTGTTCAGTGATGAGGATGAAGCCGCGGAAGTTAGCGAGACTCTAGAAAAACGTAAAGACAAAAACCTTATTGCAACGGTTGCGACAATTACCATTGCTTCGTGTGGAGCAGACAACATCGGTTTGTTTGTTCCCTACTTCATCACTCTAAGCACCACAGAGATAATTGTAACGTTGATTCTGTTTACCATCTGCATCTACCTACTTGTCTTAATTGGAGATAAGTTCTCGCAGATCAATGTGGTTAAGGTCTTCCTCGATAAGTTTGGCAACTGGATTATGGCGGCCATTTACATCGGGATTGGGTTAATGATTATTTTTGAAAGTGGCACAGTTACGCACTTAATAAATCTTTTTAGCTAGAACAAAAAACAAGCTCTCATATTTGTGGGGGCTTGTTTGCTTGGGAAATATTTCGAATGGAAAAAGCGACGGAAAAGCGACTAAAAGCGAATAAAAAGCTCCTGATTTTATATAAAAGCTTTTGATTTGCGACAAAAGCTTTTGGTTTTGAGCTAACCAAGACAAAAATTCTTTTTTCTGATAGGGTAGAAGAAACAATAATCTCTGGAGAATCAATGACTACGAAAAAATCTTTTCACCTTCTAATTAACGGACTACTTCTAAGTGCAATTATCGCCCTAATTTCCGTTCTCTTTCTAGCAGTAGAAACCGAAATAACCGCCCTCTTCTGGGAAATTATACCGAAATATTTTGCCAGAATAGAACTTTATTATTTTGTTCTCTGCTTGGTCGGAGCAATAATCTTAATCCTCATCCAAAAATCCTTCGGGAAAGTGCATCAAACTGCTACTAGGCAATGAGTGAACTGAAGCTTAACAAGACCGTCGACTATTCCGGCGTCTTCAAAAATCTTTTGGCTGCTTTGGTAGTACTCGTATTCGGTGCGGGTGTTGGTCCTGAAGCTGCCCTTTTGAGTGCAATCATTGCTCTGTCAGTCCGACAAGCCGACAAGTTACGCTATATTTATTTCCAGTTTGGCTCATGGGAAGAGCTTTCTTTCTTAGGCAAAATCAAATTCATCTTGTCGCCGTTCAAATACACGCAAACTTACGATGCCGACGTTGCTCCGGCCGATGGTAAAAAAATAAAAATGATTGCCAACTCCGTCTTCATCTTAAACGGATTGGTCGTCTTTTTCACCCTCAACAAAGCGATGGGACATCCCTCATTCATCACCAGACTAGGAGAATCAAATTGGGTACTCCAGAATATCTGGTTGGTGGTTCCAGCGCTGATTATCGGAGCTGTTGTGGGACTTGGATACAAGTACTTCAGTAAATTACTAAGTCTAATTATTAAGCCTCTCAAGAATCACCAAGCGGTACTCACCTTGATTGGTGCAGCCTTCATCTACTTATTCGTCGTTGAGACACCAAGATTACTATTCTCCGGTCAAACGTTCATGCATCTCATTCCGACTTTTGGAACTGACCAAGCTTGGCAAACACTGTTGGTAGCCGCACTACTCAAGCTAGTCTTCCTTCAACTTTGCTTACAAACGGGTTGGATTGGAGGGGACATCTTCCCGGCCATTTTCTCAGCAGTACTCTTTGGTTTTGTAACGGCCCAATTCTTTCCCGGTATTGATACGCTGTTCATCGTAGCAGTGGTCGCAACAAGTTGCTCGACGCAAATTTTGGATTCAATCTGGGTTCCAGTAATTTTCATTGCATTGTTCTTCCCAATGAATCTCTGGCCTGCGATTGCTGTAGTTTTACTACTTGAATGGATAATTAAAAATAAAATTCTGGCACCACGAAAAAACAAGCTCTCACAAATGTGAGGGCTTGTTTTGATTTGAGCTTAGTTTAATTTTTCTTTGTTGATAACTTTTAATTTGTCATCAAATGTGTAAACAACTGGTTCGCCAGTTGCCATTTCAACATCCATGATATCTTCATCAGAAATGTTTTCGATGTATTTAGTCAAGGCACGTAATGAGTTACCATGAGCAGCAACGATAACGTTCTTGCCAGCAAGCAAGTCAGGAGCAATGTGATCTTCCCAGAAAGGAAGTGCACGTTCCAAAGTAACCTTAAGGTTTTCGCCACCAGGTACCAAACGTGGGTCAAGGTCTGCGTAACGACGATCGTTAACTGCTGAGCCTTCATCAGTTGCTTCCATCAATGGAGGAAGAGTGTCATAAGAACGGCGCCAAATATGAACTTGTTCGTCACCATATTTGTCAGCAGTTTCTTGTTTGTTCAAACCTTGTAATTTGCCATAGTGACGTTCGTTAAGTCTCCATGATTTTGTTTCTGGAATCCACAGTTGATCACTTTCTTCAAGAGCATAGTGCAAAGTTTTGATTGCACGAGTCAATACTGATGTGTAAGCTTGATCGAATTCGATACCAGCAGCTTTGATCAATTGACCAGCTTTCTTAGCTTCTTCAACACCTTGTTCTGAAAGGTTGACATCGTGCCAGCCAGTAAACTTGTTTGAAAGATTCCATTCACTTTGACCGTGACGGATAAATACTAATTTAGACATTGTAAATCTCCTTTTTCCTTAACATATAAATACATAACCGATTAACATTTTACACTATTTATGTTGTGACAACAAGCGGGTAATAATTGAGTACTAACGACAAAACGGTAGGGCACGTAGTGCCTTAGAGTTTTAAGTTAGACGGAGATTATTGCTTGGTGGAACATTATTTGGATAACCTGATTACGCGGAGATTGTTGTGTTTTGAGAGCATTATTTTAGTTGCGAGAATCAACGGTCATCATTTTCAAACCAAAAAAAGACTACCCTTTCGGGTAGCCCTTAAAATCCATCTTTGCCAACGCAATTTGGTTCAGACATCTTTTAGTGTAAGAATAAGCTACAATTTTAACGAGAATAAACCGAATTAATACTTAGAGGAGTATATGTTTTGACTTTCGTCAGTAACGATTTTCTATATATCTTCACTTATTTTACAAGCCAAAGTATACATTATTTAATCCAAAAAGCCAAATTGATTTACTTTTTTCTCTAATAATCTATTTAATCGTCAAATATTTTGCTTCGACCCATTGGTTTTTACCTAATGAATACCAAATTTTCCCCTGATAAGTTGTCTTAGAAACAACTTTCCAGCTTGTTCCATGTTTGAGTTTCAAATTAGGAACTGCTTTACCGCCTGGGGTTTTCCAAACAGAAATTGAATAACCAGGAACATATTTAACAGTCCCAATCGTGCCCTTGGGTACGCTCGATCCATTATTGTTTGAGCTAACGGTTTTAATTCCGTTAAATCCAGTAACGTAAACGTATTGTCCATCAAGCCATTGGTTCTTCCCAACTTGATACCACCATTTACCATTTTTCTGGGTCTTAGCACTAACTTTCCAGCTTGATAATGATTTTAGGTATTGGTCTGTTCCTCCAGTGCCTGCGCCTGACCAAACTCTAACTTTCCATTTATAATAAACCTTTGCAATTGCTGATCCCGTATTTGAGGTTTTCCCCATCAAGCTGTAATCTGGGCCTGGAACAACTTCTTTAATTGAGTTTGTACCAGTTACATAGAGATATTGACCATCAATCCACTGATTTCTACCAACTTGATACCACCATCGGCCGTTCTTTTTAGACTTTGCTGTAACCTTCCAGCTTGATAATGAATCCAAATACTGATTAGTTTCACCTGTGCCGATTCCAGTCCAAACACGTACTTTCCACTTATAATATACTTTAGCAATAGCCATTCCAGTGGTTGAGGACTTTCCCATTAAACTATAATCTGGACCACTTGGGGGCTGCGTGATTGAATCGTTGATATTCTTAATTGAATTAACCCCAGTAACATATAAGTACTGACCATCAATCCATTGGTTTTTACCAACTTGATACCACCATTTACCGTTAACTAACGTTTTAGCAGTTACTTTCCAGCTTGATAATGAATCAAGAGACTGGCTCGTACCTGCTGAACCCGGCTTTCCCCAAACACGTACCTTCCACTGATAATAAACTTTCGCAATTGGAGATCCAGCAGTAGATGTTTTCCCCATCAAGCTGTAGTCTGGTCCTGTACCTGTTTCCTTAATTGAGTTTGTTCCAGTTACATAAAGATATTGTCCATCGATCCATTGATTTTTACCAACTTGATACCACCACTTACCATTAACTAACGTTTTTGCAGTTACTTTCCATGAGGATAGCGAATCTAGGTATTGGTTTGTGCCAACTTTTCCAGGAGAGCTCCAAACGCGTACCTTCCACTGATAGTATACTTTAGCAATTGGAGATCCCGTGGTGGATGTCTTCCCCATCAAACTATAATCAGGACCAACTGAACCACCATTACCCATTAATTCATTATACTTAGTGAGAATTAAATCGTAGAATTGATCCATCGAGTAGCCCCATTTATTGAAGTAACCGGTTGGATCTGAGTGGTTTGATGACTCAGGGTAAAAGTTTGAAATAGCATTATGTGACCAGATTGTACCTTCGCCATCATGCTCTGCCAAATTTGGTTTTAAACCATATTGTTTCAACAGACTAGCAATGTAATAAGCGTCGTTATTGAGCGATAGTGCAAAATTATATGCTGTGGTTTCTTGGCAAAGTTCAATTTGAATAAACCTACCATTTGCAACACGACCAGCGCCCCAAACCCCACGGTTTGTTGGGTGAATTTGGATAACGCCAGTGTGATCAACAAAAGCATGAACGTAGGCATTCTTGTTTGACCATTCACGCAGGAAATACGCTGCCTCATCTTCGGCAGTTGCACCAGGAGTTGCCGTTTCATGAACAACAATCCCTTCAGGTTTACCAGTATTATATTCAAAATCATATGTAAATGTTGAAGTTCTAACATCTAATTTAGGTTTGCCAAATCCGTAAGAACTTATCTGATTATTAATTGCTGAATAAGCAGCTTGTACTGTATTTGTTTGATTTAGAGTCACCGCAAATCCACCTGTCAACGCAAGAGCGGAAGCACAGGCAAAAGAAGTAACTAATTTATTACTTAGTCTCATATTTCTTCTCCTCCAAAGAGATTTGTTTCAACGGTCTTTTTTCTAAAATAACATGTAAACCTTATTTTATCAATCATTTGCACTACTTTGTAATCAAAGTGCAATGTTAAAAGTCAGCTATTTTTAGTATTTTTTTACAAAGTGTAACCTTAGATCTAGATAACGTTCGATAACTTATGCTATAGAGTTTAACAAGTTCTGTTAGCTTAAATCCCGCCAGAACATGCATTTCTAATAACAGGCGTTCATTTTCAGTCAAATCAGATTTCAGTTCTTGTAATAGCAGTTCTAAATCTGCCTCTAGTATTTCCTGGGAAATCCAATCCTCCTCTTCAGAGTTGTCTGCAAGTTGCGTAATCAACTCGGCTTGATGCTTAACTTTGCGGAGCTGATCAATTGTCTGCCACATGATTTTCTTGA
>CAMJXI010000024.1 GCA_946409675.1 uncultured Lactobacillus sp.
GCTGGTTTTGACGGCGTCGAGATTCACGGAGCCAACGGTTATTTGCTCCAAGAATTTTTCTCCAGCCATGCTAACCACCGAGCTGATCAATGGGGCGGAAGCATAGAGAAGCGGTTTAGCTTCATCCAAGAAACAATCGAGTCTGTTCTTACCGCTCGGCAAAAATATGCTAAGTCACCTTTTATAGTGGGTTATCGCTTCTCACCCGAAGAATTTGGTGGTGGCGGCATTCAAATGTCTGATACCCTTTGGCTTCTGGATCAACTGACCCAGCTTCAACTCGATTATCTTCATGTTTCACTGACTGACTTCAAGAGTGTCTCGCGGAATCCCGCTTACAATCAGAAGAGCATTCTTTCCTACCTGCACGAACAAATAGCCGGTAAGTTACCGTTAATTGGCGTTGGTGGTGTGCGGACAAGAAATGACGTTAATTCCGTTCTAGAGAATAGTGAACTCGTCGCAATCGGCCAACAACTAATCGCTGATCCAACCTGGCCGTTGAAACTACAAAAAGGCCAAGACAGTGAATTCGATTTACGACCATTGACGAATGCAGTTCTCGCTACTGATGTCACCCCAACTTTTAGGGAGTATCTCGTTAATCGCTTCATACGCCTAGGAATGTTGAAATCTAAATAATGCCACAAAAATAGCGAATTACACTCAACATTAGTTGAGCTGTAATTCGCTTTATTTTTGTATTTCTACTTTTACTTTTTCTTTTACTTTTGCTTTTCTTCTAACTTGTTACAGAGCTAATCCTTCACGAATCTTATCGATATTCCATTTCATCATCGAATAATACGTATCACCCTTTGTGCCCTTTTTGGCGAGGGAATCCGTAAAAATCTTCGCATAAATTGGCAAATCTGCTTCCTTCGAGACCTTATCCATCGACTTCGGTGAGACCGAGCTTTCAACGAACAACGCCTTCACATCTGATTTCTCAATCTTAGTCAAAACTCGTTCCATTTGTTCTGGAGTACCTTGTGATTCAGTATTAATCTCCCAAATGTAGACTGGCTTCAAGCCGTATTCCTTACCGAAATACTTAAACGCACCTTCTGATGTCACCAAGTATCTTTGGTTCTCTGGTAACTTCGAAAAGTCGGCCTTTGCTTCACGGTCCAGTTTTTGTAGCTTAGCCACGTACTTGTCAAGTTGGTCTTGATAGTAGGACGCATTTTCTGGGTCCTTAGCTTTCAAGACGCGTGCAATCTCTGACACATACTTAATCCCATTAGGAATAGTCAACCACGCATGCGGGTCGACCTCTTCCTTATTCGTCGTCAAATGTTCCGGCGTAATGGTCTTACTTGCCGCAAAAACATGTTCATTCTCTTTTTTGTTGGCAATTTGCGTCAATTTCTTGAACCAGCCATTACCACCAGTTTCGAGATTCAAACCGTTATGGAAAATAACATCGGCATTCGTTGTCGCTTCAATATCACTTGGTTGTGGATCGTATTCATGAGGGTCCGTTCCCCGCTTAACGATACTATATGTTTCCGCGCGGTCGCCCACAATCTGGTCAACCATATCTTCCAAAATCGAGTTGGTCGTCACAATCCTAATCTTAGCCGAATCAGCCGTTGACTGATTCCCCTTTAGATTAACGAACGCAAACGTACCACCCAAAATAATAAATGTACTAAAGAGTATAGCGAGTATCTTTTTCATAGCCACCTCTAATACTTCTCTTTAAAAACAAAGCCTTGCTTTGGTGAAAAGATAAACGACACGAGGAACATTGCGGCCGCTGTGATAACAATAGCTGGACCAGATGCCCAGTTAAAGGTGTAACTGAAGTAAAGTCCGACGATTGAAGAAATCACTCCAAAAATCGCAGCTAAGACCAGCATCTTGTGTAAACGATTTGTCCACAAGAAAGCTGTCGCAGCAGGTGTCACGAGCATTGCCACCACCAAAATAATTCCGACAGTTTGTAACGCCGACACAGTCACCAAAGTCAGAACTAACATCAAACCGTAGTGAATCAAGTTGGTGTTCAAGCCGTATGACTTAGCATAGTTATTATCAAACGAAGTGATCAATAATTCCTTGTAGAAGAAGACAACAAAGGCAATCACGATTGCGAGCACAATAGCTGTCGTAATCAGATCACTGTCGCTGACCGCCAAAATATTACCGAACAAAATATGGTGCAAGTTCGTGGAACTTTCCGCCATCGAGATCAGGATAAAACCTAAGGCGTAGAACGCACTAAAGACGACCCCAATCGCTGTATCACTCTTCAATTTACTCTTAGTTGCAACGACCCCGATTAATCCGGCTGCCAAAATCCCAAATAAGGACGCACCAAAGACAATGTTAATTCCTAAAATGTACGCCACAGCAACACCAGGAAGCACCGAGTGAGAGATTGCATCCCCCATCAAGCTCATGCCTCGTAAAATAATAAAACTCCCGATAATACCCGACATAATTCCGACCATCACGGCCGTCACCAACGCGCTTTGCAAAAAGCCATAGTGTCCGAGCGCACTGAAAAACTCTTGAATACTATTTAAAAACATCATTTCCTCCTAGGCGAATAACACCGCAGAAAGATCTGCGCTGAAAGCTTTTTGTATATTTGTTTGATTGTAGGTTTCGGCTACTGGTCCCATTGCGACCACACCGTGATTCATGATTAAAAGGTCATCAAAATAATCGTTCACCTTATTTAAGTCATGATGTACTACAATAATTATTTTCCCGGAATCCCGCCAAGATTTCAAAATATCCATGATTTGTTTTTCACTCTTCATGTCAATTCCGACAAAAGGTTCATCGAGAATTACTACTTCTGCTTGTTGAACTATTGCCCGGGCAACGAAGACACGCTGCAATTGGCCCCCAGAGAGGTTCCCAATTTGGCGGTTCTTGAATTCACTCAAGTTAACTTGGGCCAAGGCTTCTAAGGCCTCAGCCTTTTCTTTCTTGCCAGCGTCTTTGAACAAACCTAAACGGCTGTAACTTCCGCTTAAAACTACTTCAAAAACGTTGATGGGAAAGGCCAAATCAATATCTTTTCTTTGTTCGACATA
Organism: uncultured Lactobacillus sp.; assembly: GCA_946409675.1. GTDB lineage: Bacteria > Bacillota > Bacilli > Lactobacillales > Lactobacillaceae > Amylolactobacillus. Next base: position 3,054 of record CAMJXI010000024.1, read on the forward strand.
AGCGACCTTTGTTAAATTCTTGCTTAATTCTTGACCATCTAAGGTTGCAGAGCCTGCATTCTTCTTGATCATCCCCAAAATCGATTTGATCAGGGTTGATTTCCCTGCCCCGTTTGGTCCAATAATTCCCGTGATCTTACCTGGACGAAAATCAACAGCTAAATCCTTAAAAATCATGTTGCTTCCGTAAGACACAGTTAAGTCTTCTACTCGTAACATCGTAATCTCCTATCAGTATTGTAAATTAAATAAAATTAAAACATCTTTTAGCCTTACCTAACTTCTAGAATTATCATAACCTATTTGCGGTATTTTAGTCAATTTTCAAAACAAAATAAGCTCCCAGATGAATAACAGATTAGTTATTTCTCTAGGAGCTTTCAAAATTATTTAATTTGATGCGTTTTCACTAAACGCAGTTTCAAGATTACTTCCGGTTGATCCAGGTTGCAAAAGTCGTTAAAGCTGAACTAATCAACAAGAGATAACTCGAAATCCCAAATCCAATGAACATGTGCATAATCTTGCTCGACGTCTTCATTACCGGCAGGTTTTGGAAACTGTCTAAACTTCCAAGTGTAGCCAGAATAGAAGAGTTATAAAAGATTTGGACTGCCAAAGCTAAAATGACTAGCGTTTCAATGGCTGACAAGATGAGTGCTACGCGGTTGGCGTGTTTCTTAGTGCTCATCGTCAACATAATAATCAGGATTGGGCAGCCAATCATGACTGCTAACAACGTGTAGCAAATAATTGCGTACTTCATATTATGTTGGGCTAAAAGCAACAGCGTATCATAAATCGAAATGGATTTTCCCATTCCCATCATCGCGCTCGCAAATGGTCCGTAAAAGACTACTAAGAGTGAAATCAAAGCGCCAAAAATCGAAATCAAGTTGAAGTTATTCCAGCCCGTCTGACTCTTAACCTTTACTTGTTGTGGTGATGGCCGCTCGTCGTCGTTAACGCTGTTCACGATCCCGTGTTCTACTTTTTTACCGACCACGTCTACGTGTCGCAAAATCCGGCGGTTCAAAATAGTTTCTTCTTCGTTTTGGTGGTTAATCGCCAAGACATAGATGATAATCAGCGCCAAAAAAGTTGCTGACCAACCGATTATCTTGGAACCACTCATCAAGATTAACAAAAGTAATGCGCCCACGAAAATCAGCATCCCATTATTGGAAATCCAGGTAGTAATCTTCACGGTTTGGGAAACGTGATTGGTATTCTCTTGGTTATCGAAATACTCCCTGACGCAAAAACCACAATTGGAACAATAATGATCAGTTTCTTTGATTGGTGAACCACAATTAGGACAAGTCATCGACCTCACCTCCTTTACTACAATATTATATCATTTTTCACAAAAGGGTCACTACACTACTAACAAAAAATCAGCCCACCTGGGCTGATAATTTTCTATTACGGAACTAATTTACCAACTACTGGTAGTTTTGCCAAAACTGATTTTTTATGTGGTGCATGTAAGATGGTTTCAGAATGATCTTGGCCGGCCACGTTACCATGATGCTTGCCGCCTTTCCATGCTGGAACATTGGTTAAATCATAAACGACACCGTCGATTGCGACATAAGCCGGTTTGCCGTCTGCACCGTTATATTCTGCTAATTCTGCGGTTGTAAATTCTTTTTCTGCCATTTTAAAAACTCCTTTTCTATTTCTCTTGTCTAAATATATTATAGCATTTATTATATTATTCTTAACTAAAATTGCTTATCCTTCTCTTTGTAGTGCCGTTCCACTCTCTTCTCAGGCAAGAACCAAATTAAGAAAGCAGCTGTATCGATGATGATTACGGCCACCGGGAAGAAGAACCCAATTATTACAGCGATGAAATTCAAGCCGACGGAAATTTGGATTTTGCGGTAGTTGGTAAACAATTGGTCGACGAGCGAGCCTTTGCCATTCACGTGCGCTAGTGTTTTTCCTAACAACCAATATGAAAGGGTCTCTGCCAAAATCACGATTCCGTACAAGACTTGGGGTGCCGTTTCAAACGGATACTTGCTGACCCAACTCGTGATAAACGGGAAAAACGAAAGGAAGAGGATCACGAGGTTATTTGCCCAAAGGACCTTGCCGTCGATTTTTTGGACAATCGTAAACAAGTGATGGTGGTTATTCCAGTAGGTAATAATCAAGCCAAAACTAATCAGGTAAATTACGAAGTAGTGGCGCAGTTCAAAAAGGCTCTCCCACGACGCTTCTTTTGGTGTTGGTAAGGTTAAAACCAATAGCGTAATCAGGATAGCAATTACGGCATCGGTAAAACTGACTAATCTTTCTTTGGTCATCTCAGACCTCCCCCAAGGAACTCATTACAACAACTTAATTCTAAGCGAAAGGTACAAAAAAAGCACACAATTGAAACTTTGTGTGCAATAAATTTTAGTCTGTGATTGTGACTGTTTCCATCACGATATCTTTCTTAGGGCGATCCATTTGGTCACGGTCAACGCGACTGATTTCTTGGAGCAATTCGAGTCCATCGGTTACTTGGCCAAAAACAGTATGTTTTTGATCGAGCCATGGAGTACCGCCATTTTTATAAGCAGCGATTATTTCTTCTGGGTAGCCGGCAGGTGCCATTTGTTTCAACATTCTCTTAGCCATGTTGGTGTTAGAGACGATGAAGAATTGGCTACCGTTAGTGTTAGGACCGGCATTAGCCATTGAAAGCGCACCGGTGATATTAAATAATTCGGGTGAAAATTCATCCGCAAAAGTTTCGCCGTAAATGCTTTCGCCGCCCATACCAGTACCGGTTGGGTCGCCACCTTGAATCATGAAATCAGGAATTACCCGGTGGAAAATCACACCGTCATAGTAGCCTTTGTTGGCTAATTCAACGAAGTTGGCAACAGTCTTTGGTGCTTGTTCTGGGAAGAGTTGCACTGTAATATCACCCATATTGGTTTTAATAGTAGCTTTAGGACCAGTAGCGTTTGCAAGGTCTAATTGTGGTAATGTCATTTTTTCTCCTTAGTTCTTGTTATTTTCATGTATTTACTTTGTTCTATTAAGTTAACGAACTGTATTGTAACAAATTTTAGGTTAAAGATGTAGCAGGAAGATTAAGCTCACGGCGGCAACAGTTTGGACTAAGCCAACACCAGTTCCGTAGATTAAGAACTTAGGTCCTTCTTCGATGAAGCGTTTGAAATCAAGACGAAGACCGATGGCCGCTAAGGCGGTCGTTTCAAACCAGGTGCTGATAAAGTGCGCCGCTTCGTTTAAGAAGCTTGGTAATGGAAGAAAACTGTTAGCCACACAGATAATAAGAAAGGCCAACACGTACCAAGGAATTGGCAATTTTCTTTTAGTTGGTTTTGTGGTTGTGGTTGCTTCTGCAGTTACGCTTGCTTTCGTTTGACCGCGCTTCACCCATTTTTCAAAGAAGAAGACGACCAAGACGAGCATCATAATTCGCGTGATTTTGAAGAGCATCGCGAACTGAACTGTTTCTTGGTTGATTAAACTGGCTCCGGCGACCACTTGTCCAACTGATTGGAGCGTCCCACCAAGGAGCGCACTTTTGGCCACGAGATTGGCTCCGAAGAGCGCATTGCCCAAAAATGGAAGGGTTAGCATCATCACTGTCCCCAAAAAGTTGACGAGCGTGATCACTTGACCTTTTTCGTCATCGTCTGCGTCAATTGCAGGAGCAATTGCGCCAATGGCCGAAGAGCCACAGACGGCGTTCCCACCGGCAAACATGAGGGACATTTTTTCACCAAATCCGAGTTTGCGACCGATAAAATACGCACTCAAGATGACTGTAGTCATCATTAAGATAACGTAGATTAGGCCGTTAACCCCCATCTTAGCGATGGTCTGAAAGGTTACGGTAAACCCTAGCAACACTACGGAATATTCAAGTAAGCGGCTCTCAGCAAACTTGGTGCCGACGGCTAGCGCCTTTTGGCGAAAAATTGTATTGCCGAGTAAGATACCAAGTAAAATAGCGATAGTTGCCATACCAAGTTTTGGAATAAACAGGGCTAAAATATAAGAAATTACTGCTACTACAAAGGATAGTAAAAGTCCGGGATAAATCTGTTTGCACTTGCTAGAAAATGTTGTCATAGGTCACCTCGAAAAAATTTGCACACCTTACCATTCTATCCAATATTTTTAAATCTACAAATTATTTTTTGTTCTTTCAGTTTTGCAAAGTCTTATTTAGTATACTAAATAAGCACTAGATACCATAAGCCAAGATACTTTTTGGACCAACTTTGTAATTTAAGTTTAGGTATTATAAATTAGAATAATTTTGTTTATTTATTGGATAAAGTGCGTTACCATTTGGTATAGTAAGAGAAATTATGTCAAGAGAAATAAGGGGAATCATGATTTATAAGAAACAACAAGAAATAAATTTACTCTTAAGTCAAATTCATACAATCTCAATTCAGGGAAAAAATAATACTAATAATCAAGCAGATTTCAAGCGCTATAAAATGCTGGGTGACCTAGTTAAAAAATTAATCGAATCGACCTCCTACTTCACTAGCCCAACTGTCAGCACTTCTACTCCGCTCATCAACGACTTTGTGACCCCTAAAGTTCGCCTGCGAATCGTGATCTTTAAGGGCGACAAGCTCTTATTGGTCCACAAGAAAAATAGTGATCGTGGTTGGGCTTTACCTGGTGGTTGGGCCGCTCTTGGTCTCTCCATTGGAGAAAATACTACCGCTAAGGCTTATCACGAAACAGGAATTGATGCTCAACCAATTCGTTTGCTCGGCGTAAAAGATGTCAGCAAACACGATTATAAACCCGTTAATTTGGAACAAGCCTATAAGATTTTCATGGAAGCAGAAATTAAACACGAACCAAAAGATTACACGGAGCAACATCGTGAAGTGAAGTTCGTGACTTTAGAAGATGCCCGTGAATTATCTCTCTCACCAACTGAAACTTTATTCGAAGATATCGAGATGGCGTTTGATTCTAAAAACGATGCCGACTTCGAACCATTTTTTGATTAAGAACTTTCGTAACATATTTCCCCGGAAATGTGTTTTTATTTTGCCCAAAATTTACAGACTTTCTAGAGGCCTAACTTTGACTAGCACAATTCTTACCACTTTCTTACGGAGAGCAACGTTGTAAACTCTTTCACGAACCAATATACTAATATCATAGACGAAATTTCAGGAGGAAAAAATATGTATATTGGAATACCAAAAGAAATTAAGAATCATGAGGATCGTGTGGGAATTACCCCTGCTGGGGTAGTCAGCTTGGTTAGTTCTGGTCATACCGTCCTAGTAGAAACTGGTGGCGGAATCGCATCAGGCTTTTCAGACGAGGCTTACGTTGCTGCGGGAGCAGAACTTGTTTCAGCTGAAAAAGCTTGGTCAGCCGACATGGTTATTAAAGTTAAAGAACCACTCGATACAGAATACAAATATTTCCGTGAAGGCTTGATCTTATACACTTACCTCCACCTTGCAGCAAACAAGCCATTAACCGAAGCACTTTTGAAAGCTAAAGTTACTGGTGTTGGCTACGAAACAATGGTTGGTAATGATGGCAGTCTCCCATTATTGACCCCAATGAGTCAAATTGCTGGCCGAATGGCTATTCAACAAGCCGCTCATTTCCTTGAAGCTAACCACGGCGGTAAAGGAATCATGCTTTCTGGCGTGCCAGGAGTTAGACGTGGTGAAGTTGTCATCATCGGTGGTGGTGTCGTTGGTACGAACGCTGCAAAGATTGCAGCTGGTATGGGCGCAAACGTTACTATTTTGGACCGGAGCGCAAAACGCATGGACGAATTAGAAAACATCTTTGACGGTAAAGTCCAAACTTTGATGTCAAATACGCATAACATTACCGAATGTGTCAAAAACGCTGACGTTGTCGTTGGTGCTGTCCTCATCCCTGGACGTGCCGCTCCTAAATTGGTTACTGAAGAAATGATCAAATCAATGGAACCTGGTTCTGTTGTCGTTGATATTCCAATTGACCAAGGTGGAATTTTTGAAACATCTCACGCAACCACGCACGATGATCCTGTTTATACGGTTCATAATGTTATCCACTACGCCGTTGCTAACATTCCTGGTGCCGTTCCACAAACTGCAACTGAGGCCTTGTCCGCAGCAACAATTCCTTATGCCGTTGAAATGGCTAATCTCGGACTTGAAGCAGCAACTAAGGACAATACTGTCTTGACCGGTGTCAATACTCATGCCGGTAAGTTGACTGAAAAAGCCGTTGCCGAAAGTTTAGGCATGGAATACACAGCATTTAACTAAAATTATCCCGCCACAAACTATTTCTCAAATCTTTTTAAATTTTAATGGTTTACTTTTAAAAAGTGTCGTGCTAAACTAAATGAAAATATTATGAAACATAAAAACGATAAATGAGACAATTAGTAAAAGTAACATGTTCAGTAAGTTGATGATAGTGTGAAATCAGCCATCCCTTGCTTTTACGAATAACACCCATTTTGTTGCAAGCTGAAATTATTCTTAAAGTAGGTTGCGCCGTGTCCATCACGTTATAGATGGGGAGCATGTTTGTGCTCTTAGAGGTGGTCAGGAAACTGGCAAACTGGGTGGTACCGCGAAGTCTTTCGTCCCTGTATTTGGGGATGGAAGGCTTTTTTTATTTTCATTTTTTGTTGGCAGTTTTTTATTAGAAGGAGAAATATCATGCAATTAATCATTCCAGAACACTACGATCCAAAATTATCAGTCTTACAAACGCAAGAAGCAATTCGTTACATCCGGGAAACTTTCCAGGATGAATTTGGTAAGGAAATGAAGCTCCACCGTCTTTCTGCACCAATGTATGTTGAAAAAAGTTCTGGTTTAAACGATAACTTGAATGGTATTGAAAAACCCGTTAGTTTCACGATGGATTCAATGCCTGGTGAAACAATCGAAATCGTCCACTCACTCGCTAAGTGGAAAAGAATGGCCTTGAAGAAGTATGGTTTCAAGATGCACCAAGGAATTTACACCAACATGAACGCCATTCGTAAAGACGAAATTTTGGACAACATTCACTCAACTTATATCGACCAATGGGACTGGGAACGCATCATTTCTCATGACGAGCGCAATATCGATACCTTGAAAAAAACTGTTAAACAAATCTTCAAAGTGATGAAACATATGGAACACGAAGTTTGGTACAAGTACCCTAAGGCTGTTTATCATTTGCCCGAAAAAATCAGTTTTGTGACCACGCAAGAACTCGAGGACCGCTGGCCTGATTTCAACGATAAAGAACGTGAAGATGCTATTACCCAAGAACTCGGCTGTGTCTTCTTGATGCAAATCGGGGGCAAGATGAAGAGTGGCGAACGCCACGATGGTCGTGCACCCGATTACGATGATTGGGAATTAAACGGTGATATTTTGTTCTGGTACGAACCTTTACAAAAGGCACTCGAAATTTCTAGCATGGGTATCCGGGTCGACGAAGTCTCAATGTTGAAGCAACTTAAAGAAGCTGATGCCCTAGACCGTTTGGAACTTCCTTACCACAAGATGATTATGGACAAGGAACTCCCTTACACCATTGGTGGCGGGATCGGCCAATCACGTCTTTGTATGTTACTTCTTGGCAAAGCCCACGTTGGTGAGGTCCAAGCAAGTATCTGGCCTACTGAAATCATCGATGAATGTGAAGCTAACAACATCCACTTACTATAATCAAAAAATTGTTCAAATAATGCACACGAAAAAGCTCCTGAAAATTAAATTTTCAGGAGCTTTCTTTTTATTCAAAGACCATTTGGTTGTGATAAAGTTCGGCGTAAAAGCCGTTCTCATCCAATAGTTCTTGGTGACTTCCTCGTTCGATTACTTCCCCATTCTTCAACACGACTATTTGGTCGGCATTCAAAATAGTTTTCAAACGATGGGCAATCACGAAACTAGTTCTGCCCTTAACGACGTTATCCATCGCCTTTTGGATTCTTTCTTCCGTCACAGTATCAACGTTAGAAGTTGCTTCGTCCAAAATTAACAATGAAGGGTTGGTTAAGATAGTCCGCGCAATCGACATTAATTGCTTTTGACCAGCAGAGAAGACTGACTTCTCATCACTGACAATCGTATCGTATTTGTCTGGTAAGCTTTCGACAAAGTCATGGATGTTGGCTTGCTTAGCAGCCGCCACCACTCGACTCATACTTGCATCAGGGTTACCAAAACGAATATTGTCGGCAATTGT
>CAMJXI010000025.1 GCA_946409675.1 uncultured Lactobacillus sp.
ATTTCCATTGGTGACTGGAGTTCAGACGTGTGCTCTTCCGATCTCTTTAGGGAAACCAGAGATTTTCCAAGTTACGTGAGCCAAGATATCAACAGGGTTAGCGGCAACAACGAAGATGCCGTCGAATCCTGATTCAACGATTGGTTCTACGATTGAACTTAAGATTCCTAAGTTCTTGTTTACAAGATCAAGTCTTGTTTCACCTGGTTTTTGTGGGGCACCAGCAGTGATCACAACGATATCAGCATCTTTACAGTCTGAGTATTCAGCTGAGTAGAGGTTCTTTGGAGAAGTCCAAGGAGTAGCATCGGCCAAATCGATAGCGTCACCCTTAGTCTTATCTTTAGCAACATCAATGATACCAAATTCTTGAGCGATTCCTTGTTGAACCATTGCAAAAGCAAAGCTTGATCCAACGGCACCATCACCGACTAAAATAACTTTTTGTGGTTCTTCATTTCTAGACATATATATTTACGTCCTTTCAATATTATTGAATTATGGAATTTTTTATCCTTTCAGATTATAGCACACATACCAATTTGATTGAATTAAAAATCTTCACAATGCAAAAACTTAATTTAATTTTCAAAATTTAATTATTTTTGAGCTATGGTATAATTTCAGACGGATATTGAACACGAACAGAGGCAAAAGAAAAATGAAATTAATTGTTGGCCTGGGTAATCCAGGTAGTAAATATGCAAAAACGAAACACAACGTCGGCTTCCAAACCATCGACAACTACGCGTCAAAGAACAACGTTTCTTTAACTAAAGAGAAGTTTGAGGGTGTGTACGAAAAATACGACGTGGACGGTGAAACGGTTATTCTGTTGAAGCCACTGACATATATGAATGAATCTGGACGTAGTGTGGGCCAATTTGCCCGATTCTTTAAAATTGATCCAGATGACATTTTGGTGATCCAAGATGACATGGATTTACCCGTCGCCAAAATCAGATTACGGGGTAATGGTTCCGCTGGTGGTCACAACGGAATCAAGAGTATTATTGCCCATTTAGGTACCCAAGATTTCAAACGTTTGAAAATTGGTATTCAACATCCCAATCGGGAGAAAGTTGTTGATTGGGTTTTGACTCCTTTTGATAAAGATGCACAATTACAACTAGACCAATCTTACGAAAAGGCAATAATGATCATTAATGATTTTATCGCCGGGAATAATTTGCAACAATTGATGAATAAATATAATTAATTAATAATTTATACTTAAAGCGCTTACAGGCCAAAAGTAATCGTTTTAAAACAAAAGGGGAACCAAGAAAGTGGGTGAATTAAGTGAATTTGATTGAACTTGTTTTAAAAGATCACGAACTAAACCAATTTATTGAGAAATTACCTAATTCAAAACGCTCGCTTTTGACTGGGGTAAATCCTAGTAGCACTGTGCTCTTAATTCAGACTTTATTAGAGCGGTTGAAGAAACCTTTCCTTTATATTGTCGAAAATGAAGCCAAGGCGCAAAATTTGGCAGAGGCACTGAACGGTGTCTTACCCAGCAAACAGATTTTCACCTTCCCAATGGATCCGATGATTGCCACCCAAGGGGCTTTTGCATCGTTTGACGAAATGTCCCAACGGATTTTGGCATTGAACTTTTTAGGCAGCAAACAAAAAGGGATCGTGATTGCCACACCGCAAGCTTTGCAATATCAACTCAGTCAACCAGACCTCTTTTTCTCCGAGGCCAGAGAATTCAAGGTTGGCCAAGAATACGTTCTGGCCGAATTAAATGCTTGGCTGGTCAACGCCGGCTTTACCAAAGATAAGATGGTCGCACGACCTGGAGAATTTGCGTTACGGGGGGATATCTTAGATATTTATCCACTCAATAACGAAATGCCTCTGCGGTTAGAATTTTTCGGAGATGAGCTGGATTCAATCAAGGAATTTGACCCAGACACGCAAAGAAGTCACCAAAGTTTGGCAAAGTTTGCTGTCTTACCAGGACTCGACCGAATTTATCACTTCAAAAAGTTCGGCGAGTACGCAGATGTAATCGAGAACCAAGTCGAAAAAGCTAAACTCAAACTCAGTGTTGAGGATCAAACTGAGTTAGAAAATAATTTTGCAAGTACGGTCATTGCTTTACGAGAAGGACGTCTGCCAGATCACTACGGTTTCTTGAACCAGTATCTTCTGGAAGATTCGACCAGCATTCTCAAATATCTCGCCCAAGATGGCCTGATTTTGTTAGATGACTGGACCCTAATCAGTAAACGCATCAAGGACATCGACGAACAAAACAACAGTTTTTTGGCGGACGAAATCAAGGACCATAGTTTCTTACCTGACCAGAAGATTCGCTTGGACTTCCATAAACAGCTCACCGATTCTAAGCAAGGCAAACTCTACCTCTCACTCTTCCAAAAAGGGATGGGGCGGATTCAACTTGACCAGCTGTTAGATTGGAAGACCCGGGTTGTGGGACAATTCTTCTCACAGATGCCGATGATTAAAGCAGAAATCAAGAAATACCAGAAGATGAAGTCGACAGTTGTCTTGCAAGCCGACTCCGTCAAACGCGCACAACAAATCAGTCAAAACTTCATCGAGTTTGGGATTGATGCGGTGCTCAAACTGCAAAAACCAGAGATTACTGAACAACAGGTCCAGATTATTGTCGGACCTTATAACACGGGCTTCGCGTTGCCCAACGTCGATTTGGTTTATTTGACTGAACGCGAGTTGTTCAACCAACGTGCTAAAAAAGTTAAAAGAATTCAAACACTTGAAAACGCCCAGCGTATTCGCAACTACAACGAATTAAAACCGGGTGATTTTGTCGTCCACGTCAATCACGGGATTGGCCGTTTTGAAGGCATCACGACTTTAGAGGTCGATGGTAACAAACGTGATTACATCACGATTACCTACCAGAAACATGACCAACTCTTCATTCCCGCCGACCAACTCGGGATGGTGCAGAAATACACCGCCGGTGAAGGAAAAGCCCCAAAAATCAGTAAACTGGGCGGAACTGAGTGGGCGAAAGTTAAACGCAGTGTCGCTGCTAAAATCGAAGATATTGCCGATGACTTGGTCGAACTCTACGCGAAACGCGAGATTGAGCAAGGATTTGCTTTCTCACCAGATAGCGACATGCAAAAGCAATTTGAGGATAATTTCCCTTATCCAGAAACACCTGATCAAATTCGGAGTGTCAAAGAAATTAAGCTGGATATGGAACGCAAGCGTCCGATGGATCGTCTCCTAGTTGGTGACGTCGGCTTTGGTAAAACCGAAGTTGCGTTACGGGCGGCGTTTAAGGCTGCTCAAGACGGCAAGCAAGTGGCTTTCTTAGTGCCAACGACAATTCTTGCGCAACAACATTTTGAGACGATGACCGAACGGTTCAAGGATTTCCCTGTCAAAATCGCGATTTTATCGCGTTTCCAAAGCAAAAAAGAAATCAAACAATCCTTGGAAGACCTGAAAGCAGGTCAAGTGGATATCGTCGTCGGGACCCACCGAATTTTGTCAAAAGATGTCGTGTTTAACGACTTAGGTCTCTTGATTGTCGATGAGGAACAACGTTTTGGTGTCAAACATAAGGAACGTCTTAAGGAACTGCGTGCCCAAGTCGACGTCTTGACGCTGACCGCGACCCCAATTCCTAGAACATTGCACATGTCGATGACCGGCGTGCGCGACCTTTCGGTCATTGAGACGCCACCAAGCAACCGGTACCCAATTCAAACTTACGTGACCGAGCAGATTCCCAGTATTTCCCGGGAAGCAATTTTGCGGGAAATCTCGCGGAACGGTCAAGTCTTTTACTTACATAATCGAATTGAAGATATCGAGAATGTCGTCTTCGAATTGCAACAACTCGTGCCAGAGGCTAGGGTGGAATATATTCACGGCCGGATGACTGAGAACCAGTTGGAGAACCAACTGTATCGTTTCTTGAACCAAGAGTTTGACGTCTTGGTTACGACGACCATTATCGAAACTGGGGTCGACATGCCAAACGTCAACACTTTGATTGTCGAAAATGCCGATCATTATGGCTTGTCACAACTCTATCAACTTCGTGGTCGGGTGGGTCGTTCGAGTCGCATTGCCTACGCCTACTTCTTGTACAAGCAAAACAAGGTTTTGACCGAAGTCGGTGAGAAACGTTTGACCGCCATCAAGGACTTTACCGAACTTGGATCTGGCTTCAAAATTGCCATGCGTGATTTATCGATTCGTGGAGCCGGAAACATGTTGGGTAAACAACAACACGGCTTCATCGATTCCGTCGGTTATGACTTGTACGCCCAAATGTTGGACGAGGCAATCAAGAAGCGTCAGGGTAAGAAAATCGTCAAGAAATCAAATGCCGAGATGGAATTTGAAATCGAGGCCTATATTCCAGACGAGTACATTGACGATCAACGCCAGAAGATCGAGTTCTACAAGAAGATTAAGCAAGTTGAGTCGGAACAAGAATTAAACGATATTGAAGACGAGTTGATCGACCGTTTCGGCGATTACCCAGCTTCTGTTGAAAACTTGATGTTAGTCTCACGCTTGAAGATCAGCGCAGACTTGGCCCAGGTCAAGAACATGCGCCAAACACAAGTCGGGATCACCGTGACTTTCACGAAGCAAGTCAGCCCAATTTTGCAGGGGGAAAATGTCTTTAGTGCGTTACAAGATGTTAAGCTCCGTGTTAAAGTGTCAATGAACGAGAAAAAAGAATTACAAGTACTCCTATTAACAGACCAGAAGAAGAGCCGCCAAGTTTTCAGCGAAATCGAAAACTTCTTACAGGCGGTCGTTGAAATTATTAACAATGAGGAAAAAGCATGAGAATAGATAAATTTTTGAAAGTGTCCCGTTTGATTAAACGCCGGGCAGTAGCCAAAGAAATGGCTGACAAAGGCCGCGTGTTGCTTAACGGCAAGGCTGCCAAATCATCGACTAGCGTTAGCGTTAACGACGTAATCGAGATTCAATACGGAACCAGGGTTGTGAAAGCAAAAGTTCTGAACCTCCTAGATACAACAAAAAAGAACGAGGCAAGTGATTTATACGAGCTTATAGATTGATATTTTTTATGAAGTTTTGTGGACTTTAAACCCAGTCGTTGCTATACTGAACGTGATATAACTTTTGGGGGTGTAAATGTGCCTGACAACGAAAAAAATAACGGACCACGTATTTTTAACGGGAAAACCGAAGCTGATAAAATAGCTATTTTGGAACAAAAGAAAAATCGTCACATTAAAGAAGTTCACCGAGTTCGGCGGAACTGGATTTTTCTTGGTTTTGGTGTGCTATTCGCTTTCCTAGTTTTCCAAATTGTTTCCGTGAAGGTTCATACCGCCCAAATCACTAGTGACGTCCGCGCAAGCGAAGTGCAACATAAGAAAGCAACGACGGAAAATAAGTCACTCAAAGAAAAAGTAGTGAAGTTAAACGACGATACCTATGTGGGTAAGTTGATTCGCTACAAGTATTATTATTCAAAACCAGGAGAGACCATTTACAATCTCCCAACCCAAGAATTCGAGTTTAAGACAAAAGATGACTAAACAATTTATTTTAGGCGAACGCCTAAATGGAACCATTAATAATGTGACTGACCTAGGTTTATTTGTCACTTTCGACAAGAAACACTCTGGGTTAGTTCACCGGTCAGATTTTTCAGACTGGAGTACAGAACAAAAAGATTTTGCAGTTGGACAAGAAGTCCGCGTAGTAATTACGAATGTGGCTGATTCTAAGCTTTCACTTTCATTGAGCAAAGTGAATAGTGCAGAACTAGCCGACCCAACGAACCAGTTTAACGATGTCGCTCCGACAGACTTTTACAATAAACTGAGTGATGTTGTGGTGGCTTCTGATGACAAAATCAATAAATTGAAAAAGAAAATTGACGGCCAGTAGGCCGTTTTTTTGGTTAGGTGAAGATGAACGTAGCTGATTTAGAAAATTTTTTTACGAATAATCAGACTGATTTAACGAACGAAACCATTGTGGTGGCAGTCTCTGCGGGACCGGACTCAATGGCCTTATTAAGTCTGTTGTTAGAACTAAAACAAAAAACAAAAGAAATAAAACAAGATAAAAAAGCACAGCAAAATAAACAAACAGACAACCAATCAGCTTTCAAAATCATTGCCGCCCACGTCGATCACTGTCTCAGAGATGATAGCCAACAAGAGAGTGAGCTCTTGCAAAGTTTTGCCAAGAGCAATGATTTTGAGTTAGTCGAGACCAAGTGGTTACCAGAACTTCATCCAAAAACCGGAGTCGAAGCTGCGGCCAGAGAATTCCGCTACAATTTTTTTGCACGTGTTGCAAAGGAAAACAACGCCAACTATCTCTTAACCGCGCACCACGGTGACGACCTCCTAGAAAATATTCTCATCAAGCTCATTCGTTCGGGAAATGTCGCCGAGATGAACAGTCTTAAACCAATTCGGCTGTGGCACGACAAGCTACTGTTACGCCCCTTATTAGGCTTTCAAAAAGCCAAGTTGGAGAGTTATTGCTTGGGCAATAATATTCCCTTCATCATCGACGCAACTAACCAGGAAGACTTCACGATTCGCAACCGAATGCGTAACCACGTTGTCCCACTACTCAAACAAGAAAATGCACAGATTACCAAAAACGCAGACAAATTTAGCCAACAACTCAACGAGCAAGATCAAGTTCTAAACGAACTAAGTCAAGCAAGCGTTGAATTAGAGCCATTAGTAGGCTTTAAAGCATGGCGTGGTGAGCTAGCTGCCTTGGCGCGGTTCTCACAGGAGACAATGGTCTCAATTGTCCAACAAGACTTTAACCGCCTGTTCAACAAAACGGTCGAACAAACACCTGAATTTAAAGCCTTCGATTTTGAAAAGAATAATGCGCTAGATCTGAATTTAGGCTTACAATTAGTAACGTACCAGAAGTATTTTTATTTGCTAGATAAAAGTCTGTTTGCTGAAGAAATTGCCAACAAACAAACAGAAGTAGAATTAAACAAAGTCTTCGACTACCAACAACGTCTTTTTGTTATTTCAGACAACGCAGAGTTGGCAAATACTAGTAGTTTTGCCAATCAACTAGTCTTACCAAACGGGACATTTTTCGCCGATCAGACAAATAAATTTTTCGTTGGTCCAATTAATTCTGAAACTAAGTTAAAATTAGCCAATGGTCAGAGCCAATTACCGAAGAAAAAATTTGCCGAGGCAGGCATCCCAAGCGCGCTGCGTCCGTATTTGTTAGCTATTTACAATTCAAAATTGGCAAGCAATAATTCACCGATTTATTTGGAAAAGACGTACCAAAATCAAGCGTTTTCATCCGAATATCAAAAATATTACGTTTTTGAGCTCTTAAAAAACACTAAAGAAAAATAAAAAATTAGTTGAAAGCACTGATTTGTGTTATCATTTTTTAGTAATTCGAAAGGAATTTCTGGAGGTTATATATGAAAAATAATAAGAATAGACTGTTTGGAAATGGTCTTTTCTATATTTTGGTTTTTGTGATGCTCCTTGCTGGCGTGAACTGGGCTTTTGGTAACAAGAGTTCAAGCACAGGCGCAAGTGAAACAATCAAATATACTGAATTTATTAAAGATTTGAAGAACGAGAAAGTTAAGAGTATTGACATTCAACCATCTAATGGTGCCTACACCGTTACTGGTACGTATGAAAAAGCTCAAGAACCAAAGGAAAAGACAAGCCAATCCTTTGATTTCTTTGGTGGCAACAGTAATACCAAGGTAACTCGTTTTACAACGACTGTTCTTGGCAATGACTCTACACTTAAAGAAGTGCAGACATTAGCACAAAAGAACGGTGCCTCAATTAATTCCCAAGGGGAATCTCAATCAGGTGCATGGATTAGTACACTTGTAATGTTGGTTCCTACGGTTCTATTTATTGTGATGTTGTGGATGATGATGTCGAGCCAAGGCGGTGGCCAAGGCGGCGGTCGTGGCGTAATGAGCTTTGGTAAATCTAAAGCTAAACCACAAGACGCAAAGAAAAACAAAGTTCGCTTCTCAGACGTTGCTGGTGCAGAAGAAGAGAAACAAGAACTTGTTGAAGTGGTTGAGTTCTTGAAGGATCCTAAACAATTCTTGGAACTTGGTGCTAGAATACCGGCTGGTGTCCTCTTAGAGGGACCTCCTGGTACTGGTAAAACTTTACTTGCCAAAGCTGTGGCCGGTGAAGCTGATGTTCCTTTCTACTCAATCTCTGGTTCTGACTTCGTTGAAATGTTCGTCGGTGTCGGTGCTTCTCGTGTGCGTGATCTTTTCGAAAACGCTAAGAAGAACGCTCCTGCCATCATCTTTATCGATGAAATCGATGCTGTTGGTCGTCAACGTGGCGCCGGCATGGGTGGTGGACACGATGAACGTGAACAAACCTTGAACCAATTGCTTGTTGAAATGGATGGATTTACTGGTAATGAAGGTGTGATCGTCATTGCCGCAACCAACCGTTCCGATGTGCTTGATCCAGCCTTGCTTCGTCCAGGTCGTTTTGACCGGAAAATCATGGTTGGTCGTCCTGACGTTAAGGGCCGTGAAGCCATTCTTAAAGTTCACTCTAAGAATAAGCCTCTGGGCGACGACGTTGACTTGAAGATGATTGCTCGTCAAACTCCGGGTTTCGTTGGTGCTGACCTCGAAAACGTCTTAAACGAAGCTGCCTTAGTTGCAGCTCGTCGTAACAAAAAAGTTATTAACGCTGATGATATTGATGAAGCTGAAGACCGTGTTATCGCAGGACCAGCTAAAAAAGATCGTGTCATCTCTCAAAAAGAACGCGAAATGGTTGCTTACCATGAAGCAGGACATGCCGTTATCGGTCTTGTCTTAAATGATTCACGTACTGTTCGTAAAGTTACTATCGTTCCTCGTGGACGTGCCGGCGGATATGCTATTACACTTCCAAAGGATGACCAATTCTTATTAACTCAAAAAGAATTGAACGAACAAATCGTTGGTTTAATGGGTGGACGTACTGCTGAAGAAATTATCTTCAACGTAATTTCAACCGGTGCTTCAAATGACTTCGAACAAGCTACGCAAATTGCTCGTGGAATGGTTACTCAATATGGGATGACTGAAAAACTTGGGACAGTTCAACTCGAACAAGAAGGTCAACCATTCGTTGGTGCTGGCTACGGCCAATCTCCTGCATACAGTGAATATACTGCTGCTGCAATCGATAGTGAAATTCGTCGTTTGATCAACGAAGCTCACACACAGGCTCATGACATTATCGAGTCTCATCGTGACCAACATAAGGCTATCGCTGAAGCCTTGCTTGAATACGAAACATTGAATGAAGAACAAATTCTTTCATTGTTTAATACAGGTAAGATGCCAGCTGATACTCCTCAATACCCAAGCGAAAAAGCTTCAACTTTTGAAGAAGCTAAAAAAGCTGCTGAAAAGAAGGACCAAGCAAAATCTTCTGATACCACAGAAGCCGATGCTATTCCTGATGCACCTACGGTAGAGGAACCAGTTGCTCCGGCAGAACCAACTGAAGCCGCACCTAAGGAAGAACCAGAAGAACCAACCGAAGCAAAAAAAGTTGACAATTCTGACTCGGACAACGAGAATTAAATAGGTTAATTTAGCAGAGCCCTTGAGGCTCTGTTTTTTATAGGAGAAAAAATGGATTATTTAGTTAAAGCAATTGATCATACTAAACATTTTCGGGCAATCGCCGTTGTCGCAACCGACCTCGTGAATACCGCCCAACAAGATCACGATACGTGGAGCTCAGCCAGTGCAGCTTTTGGTCGGACCTTAATCGGAACTTTACTGCTTTCTGCAGCAGAGTTGACTAAAGATGAAGAACTCACCGTCCGCTTGCAAGGTGATGGACCAACCGGTGCCATTGTTGCCACTGGTCAAGCCGATTACACGGTTAAGGGCTACTTACAAAATCCGCACGTGGCTTTGCCTTTGAACGAAAAAGGCAAGATTGACGTGAAGGGTGCCGTTGGTACAAAAGGGATGCTCAGCGTTACCAAAGACTTAGGCTTAAAGGAACCATTTACCGGACAAACACCAATCGTTTCTGGCGAAGTGGCCGAAGATTTCACCTACTATTTGGCCGTCTCAGAACAGATTCCTTCAAGTGTTGGTTTAGCCGTTTTGGTTGAACCAAATAACTCGATTGGCGCAGCCGGTGGTTTTATATTGCAAGCAATGCCTGGTGCAACTGATCCAGAGATTACCGCAATTGAAACTAGAATCAAAAACTTGCCGCAACTTTCCCAACAGATTTTTGAAGGGAAGACCCCCGAAGACTTGCTCAAACAAATCTTAGGTAACGACCTCAAAATCTTGGAAACCAGTCCCGTGAAGTATTACTGTGACTGCAACAAGGAGAAGTTTGGCGATATCATCGAGACTCTTTCACGTGCCGACCTGATGGAAATGATCGAAAAAGATCACGGTGCAGAAGCCGTCTGCAAGTTCTGTGGTAAGAAGTACGAATTTAGTGAAGCAGAACTGCAAGAAATGATTAACAAAAAATAAGTAACTTGCCAGTCAAAAATTAACCTGTTAGAATTGTACGAGTGAAAAAAGGAGATTTTTATGTGGAAAATTAGAGATGTAGAAATCCCAAACCAAATCGTTGTCGCACCGATGGCTGGAATTAGTAACTCAGCATTTCGGGTTATTTGCAAAGAATTTGGTGCAGGACTCGTAGTTTGTGAGATGATCAGTGATCGTGGGATCATCCACAACAACTCAAAGACAATGGAAATGTTATACGTCGACCCAGTGGAACACCCAATGAGTATTCAGGTTTTCGGGGGCACGAAGGAGACGCTTGTTCAAGCTGCCAAATTTATCGACGATAATACACAAGCAGACATTATTGATATCAACATGGGTTGCCCAGTACCTAAGGTCGTGAAAACTGATGCTGGTGCGCGCTGGCTTTTGGACCCCGAGAAGATCTATGAAATGGTTTCGGCTGTCACTGACGTTGTTAAAAAACCTGTCACCGTTAAAATGCGGACCGGCTGGGATGACGACCACGTGTATGCAGTCAAGAACGCTTTAGCTGCTGAACGTGCTGGTGCAAGCGCGATTGCGATGCATGGTCGTACCCGGAAACAAATGTACATGGGTGAAGCTGACTGGAATATCTTGAAGGAAGTTAAAGATGCGTTGACGATTCCGTTTATTGGTAACGG
>CAMJXI010000026.1 GCA_946409675.1 uncultured Lactobacillus sp.
AGTCAGCTTGGCTAATTCCGTTTGGTTTTGTTTCAACAGGAGCCTCCCCGGTGATTAAGGTTGCACCAAATTTGTGCATTAAGGCAATATACGTATTAGCCATTGCCTTACTTTTTGCATCCGAGCCGTCGATAAATTGATTAATAAATTTACCTGATTCCCATACGCCCTTAACGTTATTTACGAAAAGACCATTAACATAAATAGAGTATTTCAAGGCATTTGATAGATTATCGCTACCAAGTTTTGCCTTTAGTTCCTTTGTGAATTGTGCTTTTTTTGAAGCTGACCAGTTCAATGTATCAAAGGCATTTCTATTTGAGGCTTTAGCAGCCTGTACCTGCGCACTTTGTGCAAAGCCAGTTGTAGCAACTGGTGCAAGAATGGCCACTGCAGCCACACTAGTAAATAAAGCTTTCTTTAATTTCATCTAAATTTCCCCCAAAATTCTAGTATTCAATAATCAAGCCCGACAAAAACGATGCTTATTTCCCCAAATATTGCAGTAAAAATAACTCCAAAATAAAGAAATAATTATCTGCTTTAAATATACCACTGTTATTTTAAAATTATCAGACATATGTAATTTTATTTTGCAAAAAAAGAGCCTATCCATATTTACGGATAGGCAAATTTTTACTTGCTACTCAATTAATGACCGAGTTCTGTCACAGCTCTTATTTTTTTTCTAACTTGTCGCAATCAAAATAATTGTGCCAATCATGAAGACTAAACCTAGAATTAAGAGAAAAATACCATGTCTCGTGCGATTGTCTTTTAAAGCCTTAATTGCCATAAACATATCGACAATACTCATTAATAAAATGAAAGTTATTGCTAGTAGATTATTGTTCATCTATTTTTTTAGTTTATCGAGCTTTTCGTTGATTTCTTGAGAAGCGCGGCGAAAAGTCTTCTTCGTGCCATCAAATACATCTTGTGATTTATCTTTCACTTTGTCCATATCGACATCTTTAGCCTTATCAACAACCTTGTCTGCAACATCTTTGGTTGAATCAACGACCTTCTTGAAAGTTTCGTTTTCTGAAACATCCTTGATGCCTTTACTTACCTTGTTCTTTAAATCTCCAAAATCAAAAGCCATAATCTAATTCCTCCTAATCATTTTGTTTAACCTCAATCATCTTCTCCTTCAAACCCCGTTCTCCTTCGGCCTGTAGGGTCAGATGATTAATCGTACATTCATTATACAATTTCTTGGAAATCTTGTCATAAATCTCTTCCAGTTCCATCACATTTAAACTCTCGTCGACGTTAATGTGGGCGTCCATCATTATCTGTTCATCACTAAAACGCCAGACGTGCACGTGGTGGATGTTTTTAACTTCTGGAACTTCAAGGACTAACTGATGAATCTTCTCCAAATCAATATCCGGATTTGATTCCATCAAGACGTTGATGCTCTCGACCACAATCTTGATGGCCTCACGCAAAACAAGCACCGCTACAACTATAGTAATCACTGGATCTAGCCAGACCCAACCAAAGAACTTGATGAAGACGGCTGCGATGATGACCCCAACTGACGAAAGAGCATCTGACATCATGTGTAAGAATGTTGACTTCACGTTCATATTGTTTTTCGAGTCCGCGTGCATTACTAACATGGAGACGAAATTACCAATCAACCCAACGATTGAGACAAGCAACATCACATTGCCCATGATCTCGGCTGGTTCCTGGAATCTTTTGACGGCTTCAACTACCAAGAAGACACAGATGACAATCAAAACAACGGCGTTCGTGAACGCGGCTAAGATTTCTGCCCGCTTGTAGCCAAAAGTCTTGATGTTGTTCTTCTTCTTCCTACTAATCAGGTGGGCCACAAAGCTCAACATGATGGCTCCAGCATCCCCTAAGTTGTGAACAGCATCTGACAACAGGGCTAAAGAACCTGAAAAAAGGCCACCAATAAACTCAACCAGCGTAATGACGAGGTTGAACAAGGTGACCCAAAGAAACTTTTTAGATAAATTATCGTGCATTTTTACTTCCTCATTTGATTTGATATCTGTGAACAGTATAACAAATCAAACTAGAAATTACTTTGAAACCGGCGACTTAACTAATAATCTTCACGTCCATCCCAAGATCTGGGCAACGCTTAACATTCGCTAATTTTTTAATTGCGCGCGTAATATTTTTCTTAGCAATGACTGTCCGGTAAACCAAGTCAGCGGCATTTTGCTCGTCACAATCGTCATATTCATAGATAGTGACAAAGGCAGAGTTTTCATAGACCTTTTTGATTCTTCCGGTAAATTCTTTTGTCATCACGCCATTTGGTTGACAGAGAACGAGTTCCCCTAATTTGTATTGTAACATAACAAGCACCTCTTTCTGTTGGTTTAACATTATTTTTTCTAATTATATCTTATCCAAATCATAAATAAAAGCGTTTACACTCGAAAAGTTAATAAATATCATAACTTTTTAATCAAGAAGGACTTCACAATTAAATAACGTAAGCGGTTCCAAAAAAGGGCAAAATAAAAACCAGCTTCGGCAAAAGCTGGTCAAACGTCTAGTTTGAATAATCTAAGCAAAGATTATGATAAAGAAAATAGAAAATGAGATAGTTTATGAATAAACAATTACTCAAATGCTAGATTCTGCCATCAAAGAATTGATGAATGTTTAATTATAATAAACTTTGCCTAAAAAGAAAGCTTTGTAACGAAATCGACACAACTTTATCAAAATCTTTAGATAACGCAAAAAACAACTATGGAAAATACCATAGTTGTCTTTTAAGCCGCTTATCCGTTTTGGTGATGTTAAGTAACTTTGGACTAAATATGAGAAAGTCTTACTACATTAACGGGGATATCACCAAACCAGTTCGCTCAAAACGGCCAGTATTAATAGAAAAAAGTTGAGAAAATCTACACTCCTCATAAGGTAGAAAATTGTAGCTCGTAAAGTAAAAATCAGATAATTTTCTTTACCAGTTCATTATTATCTAAAAGATCACTTTTGTCAGTCTTTCGGCGTTCGCAGTTTTTTGATTTTTAGCGAATTTCGCAAACGTTTCGTGTTAGATAAAGGTTAATTCAGCTAAATTTATTGCATTAAAATAATTAATTAAATAATATTACTAACTGATTTTAATTCAATCAGATTTATTGTATGATAGCTGTGAATACAGTTGCTCTAAATCCCAGTTTAACAACAAACGTTCACAAACTTCTGAAATTTGGCAAAAGCCGCGGAATGCTAGCTATATTTTTGAGCGATGGTATACGTTATACTTGCATTATCAATATGAGATACTACGCCGTTTTGGCTACTAAGGGGGAGATAATATGAACTTTTCCGTTCTATTTGAAAAAGAAGATTATCTCAAATTTAATCTTTTAACTCGGCTTACATCTTCAGTTGGTAAAAGTCTTGCAACCGAAGATATCTACAGTGAGATTGATTTATCGCAATATCGTTTAGAACAAGTGATCAACGAATTAAACCAAGATTTATCTTTAATTGAACCCTCACGACAGTCTTTTGTTGATTTTAGTGACAAGGCCATGCTCCAAATCACTAACTTAAACTCTGCCCTGCTCCAAAAAGTTGGGTTGCACTACATTAAAAACTCAACCACTTTTTTAGTGCTGCAGTATATGTTCTTCTTTGATAAACAAATGACGAAGACTGAGTACCGCGATCAGTATCATTTGGGGAAGACGACCTTTTATAAGGCGGAGGCTAAAATCCGCGCGCTTTTGAATGAAAATGATTTCTATGCAGAAGCCAAAGCAAATAAAGACTTTGAATACAAGGTCCGTTTGCAATTATTCCAGCTCTACTACCAAATTTATAACGGGTTGGAGAATCCCTTCCCGGAAATCGATGAGGTCATCAACGACTTGACCAAGCACTTGAAGAAGGAACTTTGTGTGGAATTAAAACCAACGCAGTTAACCAAGTTCTCGATCTTTTCTAGGGTTTGGTTACTCCGGATGAACAACACCAACTTAATCTCTACTTCTTTATTGGCTAAGGGTGTGACTTATCCGAAGACTAAAGAGTTAAATGAATTGATGGAACAAGACTTAAAGGCGAAGTTACCAACGCCTGAAATAGAGTATTTTTACGCGTTTCTACTATCTGAAGGTATTTTACCTGGGGCAGCGGAAAAACTCTCGGACGACGTTACCTCACTTTCAATCTCACTCACCAACTACTTCATGGAAACTTTCGACTCCAATATCATCTTGCTCGATAACAATGATGTAGCGGTGCTCCAAATGATTGAAAATGAAATTTTGAACCTTAATTTACAGTTCTTCACCTTTTATAATGAACCGAGCACCTTCATTTCATTAGACCAAGCGAAGTTCTTTGAACAAACGTATCCCCTGTTTGATCTGGTCATCAACAAGTTTATCGACCATTTGAAGAAGGAACAAAAACTCAAACTGAGTCAAAATGATGTGATCAACTTGTACTTTAGTTACATGTTCATTATGATTACGGCAATCCCACAAAAAGCGGTGCGCAATAAGGTTTACATCTGCGTGGACTTTTCACAAGGAGTGCTGTAATCTAACTACATTAAACAAACGCTCAAGAGCTTCCAAAATGCCCACATCGTCATCAACGATGAGGTCAGCCCCGCAACCGATATTTACCTGTCAGACTTTCCAAACGGCTTCATTGACGCCGAGCAAATCATCTGGCAGAATCCTCCAACACCAAATGACTGGTCGTTGTTGGGTGATGAGATAATTCGTTTCAAACACGAAAACTTAGACAAGTTACTTAGTTAAAACTATTGCGTTTCAAATAATGAGGTACCTATTTTGAATAAAACAGCTAAAAATACGCATAATAATGATTTTCCAAAGGTTGAGAAAAAATCAAAGAACCGACCTAATTGGATTCTTTCGAGTGCAGCCAGCATCGCAATGATGGGACTGGGACTACTAGATTGCCCAGATCAAAATAAAGTTTTAGCTAGCACAAACACACCAAAGATTGTTTTGTCGGGTAAGCACGTGAAAACTGGCATGCTTAACGTCACGTTTAAGGATGTCGACGTTTCTGCTAACCAACAAACGCAGGACAAAGTTTCGGGTATTAGGTACTTCAGTGTCGAGACTCCCGGCGAAAATAAGGTCTATCTCGCAAATATTCCGTCTGGTTTTATCCCAAAGAGTGGTAAAGATAGTATCTACTAAGACTTGGAACCAGGCCAAATTAAGACGATTACGATTGAATTGATCCACGACAAAACCTACACGAAGCCATTCGTGAAGACGGAAATTGATTTTGAATTAAACGACTTGGCAGCAGATGTTTTAGAAGAAAGCGACGTCTTTGAAAATGCCATTCACTGGGGCTCAGTTACCGACTTAGCCTTGAATAAGACCTCGTACCTTCCCTACACGGATAATAGTGGGAAGCATCCGTTGACTGAATGGCCAACCTTCTCGATGCCCCTTTCAGCTCAATACCAATCGGTCATCACGAATGGGTCGATTATTCCGTTTGAAGATCAGCTGATTTTTGCACCGAACTTAATGCAAAATGCGGATGGAACGGTTGATGCCTTGCCACCAGCAGATCTTGCTGTGCAAATTCAATTGATTCCCATTAAGCAACCAGAAGTTACAAGTATTCCTTGGACTGAATTAACACCTGCTAAACCGGTTGAAGTTCAGAAACCAGAAATTACGAGTGTCCCTTGGACTGATTTAACACCGGCTAAACCAGTTGAAGTTCAGAAACCAACTGATGACAAAGATAAGCACGATACTGAAGTAGTTTCCTCTGCAACCGATTGGGTTCACTTGGTTCCGACTAAACCAGTTGATACTGCGGATACAACAGAGCCTGAGAAAACGGAAGAACAACATCAAGTTGTTCAACCAATGGCCAAATTAGAACCCGGAAAACTTTTGGCAAAATACTTGGAGCCTGCAAAATTAGTTGCTGCAGCCAAAGATCCTGTGCTTGCCAACAACTTGGCAGAAAAAGAAGAACACTCGTCAGAACTTGCAGCAGAATTGTTGTCTGAGTTAACTGAACAACAGGAGCAACAAGAACAACAAGAAACAACTAATCCTGTGGTTATAGCAACAAATGTCGCTAAAGAAGCTCCAAAAGTAAACAAAGAGCCGACTAAAGAAGCTGCAAAGGAAGCTACACTGACTTTACCAACTACAAAAGTTGCCCTTAAAAAAGGCAAAACGATTAAGAAAAGTGAATTAAATACTCATGTTGATCGTGATATTGCCATGACTGGACACGAACACTCGGCTGCTGCCTTCTTAGATGGTGGAAATGATTATTCGCAACTAGGACTTTATTTAGCCTCGTTGTCTGGCGTAGTTAATTTTGGAATTAAATTGTAACTAAAACAGGATTTCTCAAGTGTAAATTGCTTGGGAAATCCTGTTTTTGCATTAATTATTTACTTATTTTTCTGCGAATCGATCATCACATTTTTGAAGTCAAAGACACGTGGATGAGCCAAGTGTTCGTTGATAAAGTCTTCTAGTTCAACAAAGGAATCGGTGAACAACAAACTATTTCTATCAGACTTCGATAAGAAACCTTGTTCGACCATTAGGTCATATTGTTTTTGAATCCCGGTGTAGTAACCGTCTTGATTGAACATCACGACTGGGTTGTTGCTTTGACCCACCCGATAAAGTGAGAAGGCCTCACTGATTTCTTCAACGGTACCAGGACCACCAGGAAGCGCAAGACAAAAGTCGGCTAACTCTAGCATCTTAGCTTTACGGATCGGCATCGTGTCGACAACTTCGAGTTTGGTTAAGCCGGGATGGGCTTGTTCTTGATTGACAAGAAAGCCGGGCATCACGCCATAAGCTTCCCCACCAGCATCAAGGACAGCATTTGCAACGGCGCCCATCAAACCGAGTTTGCCTCCACCATAGACTAGCGAAAAGTCGTGTTTGACCATCCACTGACCAAGTTCTTTTGCCTTAGCAATATACTTTTCATCGAAGCCCGAATTGGCTCCACAATAAACTGCAATTTTCTTCTTCAAAATAAATTTCCACCAATATTCTTTTTTCTAATAACCAACTTATCACAATATAGCCATAATGTGCCAAGCAGAATGTAAAAATTCACCAATTATCATATTTTTTTTAGAATTTCTTTTGTATAATGAAATTATGAAAGCTGGGATTACTCTATGATTAATATCAAAAAATTTGTTCAAGCACGTAAACAGAAGAAACTTTCGCAAACCGAACTTTGCCAAGGCATTTGCACGCAAGCAACCCTAAGCAAATTCGAGAATTTAGGACGCGTTCCTTCAATGAAGATTCTCACGCAACTTTGTGATCGCATGGGAATTTCTTTGAGCGACTTAATTGATGACCCTAACCAAGTTAATCAAGAAGTAGCAAAACGCTTCGACCAAGCAGATTTTTCTTTGATTACCTACGATTATGAGAAGATTGCTGGTATCTTAAACGACATCGACTTTGAGCCACTACAACAAGAAGATCAATGGCACTACAACTACTTGCGCGGTACTGTAGCGGTTCTTGGCGAAAACAACTTGATTGATGGACTTTATTACTTCAACCAAATTTTGACTGCTGACGGCATCCAAAAGGACAACATTTACTACATCTTAGCTGAAGCTGGTTGTGGCCAAATTTACGGTCTCCAAGGTGACTTGGATAAAGCAGAAACCTACTATGACCACGTCTTTGACGTTGTTTTGCACAGAAAGATTGATTCTGATCAAACGGCAATTAAGATTTTAGGCATGCTCTACGCTGGCGGTGTTTTCTACGCGCAAAAGCAAGATTACGATACTAGTAACTCACTTCTCAACTACGCTTACCAAATCTGTAGTGATACCCACGTGGTTTACTACTTGGCACGGATTGTTTATCAATTGGCATTGAATGCTAAGGCCCAACACCGTGCAGTAGAAACCATTACAGACTACTTAGCCGACTCGTTGGCTTTTGCCCGCTTAAACGGCAATAAACATTTAATCGAAGAAATTGCGCGGGTGCGTCATCACTTGATTGCCCGTTCATCCGATAACGAAAACTAAAGTAAATACAAAATAATTCAAAAGTAAAAAAAGACGCTTCACACACTAAGCAGTGTGTGGAGCGTCTTTTGCTGTCTTAACCTTTATATGTAGCAAGACTGAAGACAACTTTATCGTTGGCCTTCAATTTGGTGTCAGCTGCACCCTTCTCACACATCTTACCGTTAACTGTAAAAGTCCAGTAAGCTTGTTTTTTACTGTCTTGTTCGACAGATTCGATAGCTGTAATCAAACCCTTAGATTCAGTGATTTTGAAGTTGGCTTTAAGCACCTTCATCAAAGTATCACCTTTTTTAAAGGTTACTTCCTTCTTAGCAAGTTGTTTCTTGTTCAAATCATCTTTAATAGTGATTTCAACTTTCTTCGCTGCTACTTCAGAAGTCTTAGTTGATTCTGATTTCGTTTCTGTTTGAGTAGAACAACCAGTAAGAAACATTACTGGTACTAATAATAGTAAAAAGTATTTGAGAAATTTCTTCATTATCTAAAATTTTTCCCTTAATTTTATTTTGATAAACTTTTGTTAGTGAGTTTATGAACGAATCTTATAAACCACACTTGAGTTGGATCTTGCAGTTAGGACATGTAGCACAGCCACCAAGTGTCTTCACGATACCGTTATGACAAATTGGGCAGATGTCGCCATCATCGAGTCCTTCTTTACGTCCGGCCATTTCAGCAGGAGTTGCTTGACCAGCATTTTCTTTGTTGTCTTCAGCTTCTGAAACAGCAGTTGCTGCGTCAAATTCTGGGTAAAGTTCTACTTGTTCAACTGCTTTAGCAGCTTCGTCGATTGTTACAACCTTTGAAGTGTCGTCATCATCTAACAAATCAACCATCTTGTTTTCGTCAGTAGTTAATGTCAGAACTTGTGAATCACGAGAACCATCAACGTAGACAGTACCACCCTTTGCACCACCGGTGTAAAGATCTTGATAGATTTGGGCAACTTGTTTAACTGAGTAACCCTTAGGAGCGTTAACAGTCTTAGAAATTGAGCTATCTACCCAACGTTGGATCACACATTGAACGTCAACGTGTTCTTTAGGTGTAAGTTCCATTGCTGAAACGAAGAAATCTGGTAAATGATTTTTGTCAGCTTCTGGATGGTTTTCAAGGTATTCTTCAACGATGCCAGCGTTAACTTCGATAAATTTACCAAGACGACCACTACGGAAGTAACTGAATGAGAAGTATGGTTCAAGACCAGTAGAAACACCAGTCATAGTACCTGTTGAGCCAGTAGGTGCAACAGTTAATAAGTGAGAGTTACGGATACCATATTTCAAGACATCTTGACGGATATCTTCTGGCATCTTCTTCATGTAACCTGAGTTAATGAATTTGTGACGTAATTCCATTGTTTCTGCTTCTGATTTACCAACAAGGAATGGGAAGCTACCCTTCTTCTTAGCAAGTTCGATTGATTCGCGGTAAGCAGTTGTTGCGATGATTTCAAAGAGGTGGTCGATTAATTCGTTACCTTCTTTTGAACCATAGCGTTTTTCACAGTAGATCAACATATCGGCAAGACCCATGATACCCATTCCGACACGACGTTCGCCCTTAGCTTGCTTTTCGTTTTTGTCGAAGAAGTAAGGAGTTGCATCGATAACTAAGTCTTGGAAATTAACTGAGTTTCTAACGATTCTCTTGAGCTTGTCTTCGTCGATAGTCTTAGTTTCTTTGTTAACAACGTTTGCGAGGTTAATTGATGACAAGTTACATACAGCATATGGAGTCAAAGGTTGTTCACCACATGGGTTTGTAGCAACGACTTTTTGACCGTAAGCAGTAGCGTTAGTCATTTCGTTAGCGTTGTCGATAAAGAAGATACCTGGTTCTGCTGAGTAAGTTGCACAGAATGTGATTAAGTCCCAAAGTTCGCGGGCTTTGATTGTCCGGTAAGTACGAACTGCACGGCCAGTCTCTTCCCATTCACGAACGTCACCGATTTCGTTCCAGTTGTCGTTGTAATCAGCCATTTGTTTAGCGTCATATGAATCAACATCTGGGAAACGTAAAGCGTAGTCGCCGTCATTTTCAACAGCTTCCATGAATTCTTTGGTCAAACAGACAGAGATGTTTGCACCAGTTAAGAAGTCAGCGTTCTTAACAGAGTAAGTACCGCCTAAACGCAGTTTTTCTTCAACTTCATGTTTGAACTGCGAATCACTTGCGTTTTCAAGTGCTTGTTCGTAGAAACTTCTTTCCTCTTGGCTCATTGGTTCGAAATCAAGTTTGTCACTTGCAAGTTTTTGGACAAGCTTACTTTCACTGTGGCTAATCAAGTATTTCAAAACGTATGGGTTTTGGATTTTAGCTAAGATGAATTCGAAGATATCTGGATGCCAGTCGGCCATCATGATCATTTGGGCACCACGACGTGAGCCGCCTTGTTCAACTAAGTGAGTCAGGTTAGCAAGGTCGTTTAACCATGAAAGTGCACCAGATGATTTACCGTTAACACCATGGACAACAGCGGCACGAGGGCGCAATGTTGAACCATTAGTACCAACACCACCACCACGACTCATGATTTCCATGACTTCTTGACGATGTTTAGCAATACCTTCACGTGAATCTTGGACGAAAGGCATTACGTAACAGTTAAAGTAAGTAACTTCTGAATTTGTACCAGATCGGAAGAGCGTCGTGTAGGGAAAGAGTGTAGATCTCGG
>CAMJXI010000027.1 GCA_946409675.1 uncultured Lactobacillus sp.
CCACCGAGATCTACACTCTTTCCCTACACGACGCTCTTCCGATCTCACATCAAAATCAGCAATGACGCCGTCTTTCAATGGACGGATTGCTTTAATGTTGCCAGGTGTCCGGCCAACCATCTTATATGCTTCCATTCCGACAGCTACCACGCTACCGTTTGTTGTATCAATTGCGACAACTGAAGGTTCGTTCAACACGATCCCTTTACCTGCCATATTTATCAGAACATTTGCTGTTCCTAAGTCAATTCCTATATTACGAGCCACGACATTTCCTCCACTTGTTTATCGTTTGAAATTATACCATACTTAACGCTCTTTTTTAATTATGCTTTGGTATCTTAACGAAAATCCAAATAAGCAAAACTAGAAGAAAATCATCCTCAGCGAAAGTGAATTATCCATCAGCATAACTAAGAAACTACCAACCAAGTAGCCTAAGGCAATCGCAACGAAAATCCAGAAAATCTGGGCCTCAACCACGTGATCGGGTTTGATGAAGCTCTCGACCTTCAATGCTTTGACGGCCTTAAAGGAAAAGCCGACGGTCACCAGGTAAACAAAAATCTCGACTAGTGCATGTAATCCCACATTTTGCATAATTTCTCCTCAAAACAAAAAAGCGAACACAATGTCCGCTTAATTTTGACCATAAACATTAATTCGGTTAATCGCACGACGAAGTGCAACTTCTGCCCGTGCTTGCGAACTACTATCTTTTGTTTGTTTAGCTTCGACTAAATGCCGCTCTGCGCGTTCCTTAGCAGATTCAGCACGCTTGATATCAATATCACGCGCACGTTCTGCCGAGTCAGCCACAATCGTTGCGACGTCGTTACTAAATTCCACGTAGCCACCGTTAACCGCAATTTTATCGATTTTTTGTTGATGCTCGTGATCGCGTTTCACATGAACTTCGCCAATGCTTAATGGAGTAACCAAAGGTTCATGGCCAGCCATGATCCCGATTTGTCCATCAACTGCTTCTAACACAGCAATTTGACCTTCATGCTCATACTGTACTCCGTTAGGAGTGACAATCAAAACATCAATTAATTTTTCTTTATTTGCCATTGCCTACCACCTACTTCGCTGGGCTATCTAATTCGACACCCATCTTTTTAGCTTTCTCGATGACATCTTCAATTGGACCAACACCACGAAAGGCATCTTCAGGTAAGCTATCAAGTTCACCATCCAAAATTCGTTTGAAACCTTTGATGGTTTCTGGAATTGGTACATAAGAACCAGGTACGCCAGTAAATGTTTCAGCAACACTAAAGTTTTGTGAAAGGAAGAATTGAATCTTACGAGCACGTTGCACGATGATTTGTTCTTCATCAGATAATTCATCCATCCCAAGGACGGAGATAATATCTTGTAATTCACGGTATCTTTGTAAGATGTGTTGCACTTCAGTAGCAACTGCATAGTGTTCGTCCCCAACAATTTCTGGGTCCAAAGCACTTGAAGAAGATTCCAAAGGATCAACGGCTGGGTAAATACCTTGGTCAACCAATTTACGTTCCAAGTTAGTCGTTGCATCCAAATGGGCAAAGGCTGTAGCTGGAGCTGGATCAGTATAGTCATCGGCAGGAACATAGATGGCTTGAATTGAAGTAACAGAACCCTTCTTAGTTGAAGTAATCCGTTCTTGCAATTGACCCATTTCTGTTGCCAATGTTGGTTGGTAACCAACGGCTGATGGCATCCGTCCGAGGAGGGCAGAAACTTCTGAACCGGCTTGGGTAAACCGGAAAATGTTATCGATAAACAAAAGCACATCTTGGCCTTCAACATCACGGAAGTATTCCGCAATAGTTAAACCAGTCAAGGCAACACGCATACGTGCACCAGGTGGCTCGTTCATCTGACCAAAGACCATGGCAGTTTTTTCCAAAACGCCTGATTCTTTCATTTCGTAGTACAAGTCATTACCTTCACGGGTACGTTCTCCGACACCGGTAAAGACAGAAATACCACCATGCTCTTCAGCAATGTTGTGGATTAATTCTTGAATCAAAACTGTTTTACCAACTCCGGCACCACCGAAGAGGCCGACTTTACCACCCCGAACGTAGGGGGCAAGTAAATCGATAACTTTGATCCCAGTTTCAAGCACATCATTACTTGTGCTTAACTCTGCATAACTTGGAGCTTCCTTGTGAATGCTATCACGGCGGAAGTCAGCAGGAAATTCAGGGCCATTATCAATGGTTTCACCAAGTACGTTAAATACACGGCCAAGGGTCTCATGACCAACAGGAACAGAAAGTGATTCTCCAAGGTCGTCGACCTTCATTCCCCGTTGTAAACCATCTGTTGATTCCATGGCAATTGTGCGCAACACACCGTCGCCTAATTCAAGGGCAACTTCAAGTGTAATGGAATCATTTTCATTTTTTATTACTTTTAAGGCGTTGTTAATCTCAGGTAACGTATCATTTAAAGGAAAAGCTACGTCAACAACTGGTCCAATAACTTGAACAATTTCACCTTGACTCAAATGATTTACCTCCTTTATTCTAAGGCCGCAGCCCCACCAATGATTTCAGTAATCTCTGTGGTAATCTGGGCTTGTCTAGCACGATTTGATTTTGTTGTTAGGTCTGCCACGACGTCTTTAGCGTTGTTAGTTGCATTATCCATCGCCGTCATCGAGCTAGCATGTTCAGCGGTCTTTGCATCAAGGATGGCACCAAAGATCATACTTTGGGCAAATTGAGGCAAGATTGACTGTAATACTACGCCAAGTGATGGTTCAATTGAATATTCTGTAGTGTTCGCAACAGCTTCAGAGATATCGATGTCAGAAATTGGCAGCATTTTTTCAGCACGGAAGGCTGAAGAAATTGAGTTTACGTGGTGGGTGTAACAAACGTAAAGTTCGTCGTAGACACCATTTAAATACATATTAACTGCCGTTTGGACGATGTCACGCACTTCATTAAATGAAGGGACATCGCTGATGCCGCTATTTTCATAGACGACATTCATATTTTGTTTTTTGAAGAAGTCGGCACCGACGCTACCAATAGCCAAAATTTCACATTCACGTTCCCGTGAATAGGTTTCTTGGATCATCGACATCATACTCTTCAAAATAGCACTATTGTACGAACCAACCAAACCACGATCCCCGGTAATTACCAGGTACCCTACTTTTTTGATTTCTGCTCGTGGTTTAATCAATGCAGTCAAATTACCTAAGTCAAACAAGTTAGTGTAATCAACAGGTTCAGCATCCTCATCCACGTCTTCACGATTCTTGAGTTGCTTAATGACTTCGTTAGCCATCAAATGAGTTACAGTTTCACGAATTTTATCGTTATAAATCACGTAACCTTTGTTGAGCTTTTCAGTCTGTGTCAATTTAACCCCAGAGACCATTTTCATGGCCGCTGTAATTTGACCGGTTTTTTGAGTTGATGTGATTTTTCGTTTTAATTCAAGTAGAGATTCAGCCATTTATAACCAACTCCTCACTTTATTTAGAAAAACCGTCCGCAAATTCGGTAATTGCACTGGTCAATTTATCTTCATCAGGCAAGTCACCGGTTTTAACAATAACATCGAGCAAATCACGGTGATTTGCTTCGAAGAACTCAAACAAGCCATTTTGGAATTTTTGAATATCTTGCACAGGCACTGAATCAATCATTCCGCGAGTCAAAGCAAACAAGATTAATACTTGATGTTCAACAGGAAGTGGTTGATGTAATGGTTGTTTCAAGACTTCAACAGTCCGACGACCACGATTAAGTT
Organism: uncultured Lactobacillus sp.; assembly: GCA_946409675.1. GTDB lineage: Bacteria > Bacillota > Bacilli > Lactobacillales > Lactobacillaceae > Amylolactobacillus. Next base: position 3,766 of record CAMJXI010000027.1, read on the forward strand.
TTGCTTGGGTAGCTGAGTCAAGATCTGAACCAAATTGTGAGAATGATTCAAGTTCACGGAATGATGCAAGATCAAGACGTAAAGTACCAGCAACTTTCTTCATCGCTTTAATTTGAGCTGAACCACCAACACGGGAAACTGATTCCCCAGCGTTAATGGCTGGACGAGTTCCGGCAAAGAATAAATCACTTTGTAAGAAGATTTGTCCGTCAGTAATTGAAATCACGTTGGTTGGGATATAAGCCGAAATATCTCCGGCTTGGGTTTGAATAAATGGTAAGGCAGTCATTGAACCGCCACCCAATTCATCGTTTAATTTTGCAGAACGTTCGAGTAAACGTGAGTGCAAGTAGAAAACATCACCAGGATAAGCTTCACGACCAGGTGGACGACGGAGCAGCAAGGATATTTCACGGTATGAAACAGCTTGTTTACTCAAATCATCAAACACGATTAAAACGTGTTTACCATTGTACATGAATTCTTCACCCATCGCAGTACCTGCGTATGGAGCGATATAAAGCATTGGAGCTGGTTCCGAAGGACCGGCTTCAACGACAATCGTATAGTCCATTGCGCCGAATTTACGGAGAGTTTCTACTTGTGCACGTACTGTTGACTCTTTTTGACCAATCGCAATATAAATACAAATGATGTTTTGACCCTTTTGGTTGATAATCGTATCCAAAGCAATTGAGGTTTTACCGGTTTTACGGTCCCCAATAACTAATTCACGTTGTCCACGACCAATAGGAACTAAAGCGTCAATCGCTTTGATACCTGTTTGAAGGGGTTCAGAAACAGATTGACGAGCCATAACGCCAGGAGCTGGGCTTTCAATAGGACGAGTTTTATCTGTCTTAATCTCACCAAAACCATCAACTGGTTGTCCAAGTGGATTAACAACACGACCGATTAAAGCTTCACCAACTGGAACTTCCATGATCTTACCAGTACGCTTAACTTGGTCTCCTTCACGAATGTCATCGTATTTACCAAGAATGATAATACCAACATCGTTAGCTTCCAAGTTTTGTGCGATACCGTAAGAACCATTTGAAAATTCAAGTAATTCATTACTTAATGCGTTATTTAGCCCATGAGCCCGAGCAATACCGTCACCAATATAGGTAACTGTTCCGACTTCGTCAACTTTAAGTTTATCGTCAAAATTTTCAAGTTGTTGTTTTATTAATGCGCTGATTTCTTCAGCCTTAATGCTCAATGGGTTCACCTCTTTTAAATTTTATTAATTAAACTAGCTTTCAAACTTACTAGTTTGGTTTTAATTGAACCATCTATTACCATGCCGTTTGTGCGTAGAACAACGCCACCCAAAATAGAATCATCAACATCATTCGTCACAGAAAACTTGTTTAAACCATTTTCCTTGGCGTAATTTTTGCTGAGTTCATCCATTTGGGCTTTCGTCATCTTAACTGCAGTGGTGACAGTACCATGTCCAAAACCATTTTCGGTTTCGTATTTAGCATTAAATGCGTCGATAATAGCGCCTAAGTCGTCCATGCGTGAGTAATCAAAAACGATTTGCAAATATTTTTGGACAGTAACAGAGAATTTTTCTTTGACTAATGTCAAAATGTTTTGTTTTTCAGTCAGATCTAAAACTGGATTGGTCAGGACCTGAGCGAACTCAGGGGTTTCACTGACAACAACTTTTAAGACTTGGAGTTCGTTAAAAACGTCTTCTAGGACATTTTGTTCAACAGCGTAGTCATAAAAAGCAATCGCGTAGCGACGACCGATATCTTCTTTACTTAGTTTCATTAGGATCAAGCCCCTTAATAAACGAGTCAATTAAGTTAGTTTGATCTGCTGTAGTTAATTCCTTTTGGATTAACTTTTCGGCAATAGCGACTGATAAATCAGCTACTTGCGTTTGTGCACTTGCCAAAGCATCTTGTTTCGCTTTTTCAGCAGCCAAATCAGCTTTTTGCTTTATATCTTTAGCGGCAGTATTTGCATCAGCCAAAATAAGGTTCTTTTGTGTTTCACCATTTGTTTTAGCGGTTGCAATAATTTCTACTGCATCAGCTTTAGAATTCTTCAAAGCTTCTTCACGTTCTTGAGCCATTTGTGCGGCTTCAGTCCGTGATTTTTCAGCATTGTCTAAATCGTCACTGATTTTTTGGCGGCGTTTTTCCATCATGTCCATCACTGGACCCCAGGCAAACTTGGCTACCAAAAGCATTAAGACTGCAAATAAAACTAAGTAATAGAGCATATCTCCAATTTCAAGACTCATACCGATAATTGGTTGAAAATGCATCTTTTACCCTCTTTTCTACGGTAAAATTAAAGGAACAAGATTAAGAATGAAACAACGATAGCCAAGATAGGAACGGCTTCAATCAAACCAACACCGATAAACATAGTTGATTTCAAGTCTTTAGCACTTTCAGGTTGACGAGCGATACCTTCAAGGGTCTTAGAAATAACCTTTCCGTTACCAAAAGATGCTGCTAAGGCAGCTAAACCTGCTGTAATTGCGGCTGCAATATAGTTCATGTGAAAATTTCCTCCATTAAGTTAAATTATTCCTCGCTGAGTTTATGCGAGATGTAAACCATTGATAATGTGACAAAAACGTAGGCTTGGATTGAGCCAATGAAGACAGAGAACCCTTGCCAAATCATGGTCAGTGGTGCTGAGTAAATTACTGATAAGAAGCCTTGGGCTTTCGCTAAGCGTCCACCAATCAAGGTTAACAGTACCTCACCAGCATAGATGTTACCGTACAAACGAAGTGACAATGTCAAAAAGTTTGTAAATTCTTCAATTATATTAATCGGTAACAAGAACGATACCGGTTCCATATAACTTTTGAGATACCCTTTAAAACCCCGCTTTTTCATTGAATAAGCATAAGACATTAAAAGTGTAATAGACGCAAGCGTCATAGTAATAACTGGGCTAGCTGTTGGTGATTTAACAACGATATGATCGTCGATAATCACTTCTAAGAATAATCCAAGTTGGTTGTTCATAAATACGAATAGGAACATCGTGAATGCAAATAAGGAGAACTTACTTACATATTTGCTTGGCATATTAGCCTTCACAATATTGTTTGTGAAGTCAATAAAATATTCTAGGACATTTTGTTTCTTATTGGGTTTCATCTCAACCTTACGCGACAAGACGAAGACAAAGATGAAAACTAACGTTGCAGCAACTAATCCGGCAATACAATTGGTTAAATTAAAATTTAAACCAAAGAATTGGACTACAACCGGTTTTTCACCCACTTTGTGACCTCCCTTCTTCTGTTAATAACCTCAAACACATTCAAAATAATACCACCATGAAATCTCAAATACAAAGAAAGTTCAAAGAAAGTTAAAAATATTTTAATGTAAACGTGTTCATACGCTAAATAACAAAAAAAGCCTCTGAGAGACTATTTTGTACCAAACAAACGATCGCCTGCATCCCCAAGTCCTGGGAAAATGTAGCCGTCCTTGTTCAAGTATTCATCTAATGATGCAGCATAGATGTTGACGTCTGGATGTTCTTCTTGAATAGCTTTGACACCTTCTGGAGCCGCAACTAAAACAACCAAGCGAATGGATTTTGCACCACGTTTTTTCAAGGCTTCGATAGCCATGTTAGCTGAACCACCAGTTGCAAGCATTGGGTCGACGATAATTAAATCACGTTGATCGATATCAGGTGGCATCTTAACAAAATACTCGTGGGGAAGAAGTGTTTCTTCATCACGATACATTCCGATGTGACCAACCTTGGCCGCAGGAATCATTTCTAGAACACCATCGACCATTCCAAGTCCGGCTCTTAAGATTGGCACAACTGCCAATTTCTTACCAGCCAAAGTTTTTTGGACGGTTTTACCCATGGGAGTTTCGATTTCGACATCTTCCAAAGGTAAATCACGCGTGATTTCATAGACCATTAAACCAGCGATTTCATTCGCGATTTGACGGAACTCTTTCGTACCCGTGTGTTTATCACGGATAATCGAGAGTTTATGTTGAATCAACGGATGATCTAACACAGTAAATTTACTCATAGTTGCCTCCTAATTTAAACTATATCTATTCTAGCAAAAATTAAGATTAATTCCACTCAAAATCAAGGGGAAATTTTGCAGTAAGCGCATTCGCACGTTTTTGAACCGCTTTAAGTTCCTCTGGATTGTCATGATTATGAATTGCATCAAGAACGAGATGGGCAACTTCTTTAGATTCAACCTCTTTAAAACCACGTGTAGTAATGGCTGGCGTACCAATTCGGATACCAGCTGTCTTAAATGGTCCAAAAGGATCGTTGACGATTTGGTTTTTGTTAAGAGTAATATCAACTGAATCAAGTAAGTTTTGAATTTCACGGCCGTTCATGCCGGTTTTCTGGACGTCGAGCAAGAGTAAGTGGTTATCAGTCCCGCCAGAAATCATGCGAACGGTGTCGTCTTCGGCGAAGACTTCTTCCATCGCTTTGGCGTTTTTGATGACTTGATCGATGTAAACTTTGAAATCAGGTTTCAGAGCTTCACCAAAAGCCACTGCTTTGGCAGCAATCACGTGCTCCAAAGGACCGCCTTGAATTCCCGGGAAGATTGCTGAGTTAATCTTCTTACCGTATTCGGCTTTGGCTAAGATCATGCCGCCACGAGGTCCACGAAGGGTTTTGTGGGTAGTTGTAGTAACTACGTCACAATATGGCACGGGACTTGGATGAGCACCAGTAGCGACAAGGCCTGCAATATGAGCCATGTCGACCATCAATTTAGCCCCAACGCTATCAGCAATTTCACGGAATTTCTTGAAATCGATAATCCGAGAATATGCTGAAGCACCAGCAACAATCAGTTTAGGTTTTACTTCTTGAGCAACTTTTGCCACTTCATCGTAATCAATCAATTCGGTTTCAGCGTTCAAACCATAATGATAAAAGTGATAAGTTTTGCCACTAAAGCTAACGTCAGCGCCGTGGGTCAAGTGACCACCGGCTGCGAGGTCCATCGCAAGCACAACGTCGTCGTGTTCGAGTAAGGCCATGTAGGCAGCCATATTTGCACTTGAACCAGAATGTGGTTGGACGTTGGCATATTCTGCACCAAATAATTCCTTGGCACGATCAATTGCGAGCGTCTCCACTTCGTCGACAAATTGCGTACCACCATAATAACGGTGGCCCGGGTAACCTTCAGCATACTTGTTGGTTAAAACACTACCTTGAGCTGCTAAAACGCCTTTGGAAACAATATTCTCACTGGCAATCAGTTCGATATTCTTTTCTTGGCGATTTTCTTCGCGGCCGACTGCGGCCCATAATTCTTGGTCTTCTAATTTGTAGTCCATTCGCTACCTCCATTCATATATCAGTATCTTAGCATATATCCAGACAAAAAAATCAGCTCGCTATTGGAAATGTTTTCCAGCGGCTGCTTTATTTAGACGATTCATATAGGCTTCGGCATTTTCGGCATCACCGAATCCTTGCACATAAATCGTTTTGATTTCAGGTAAATCATCAAAATAACGTAAAGCTTCGAACAAAAAGTGACCGGCATCGGCGATATTTTGTCCAAGTGAAAAATGATTGGCGTTCGGATAATTCTTGAGTAGCTCTGCTAAAACGTCAGTCAAGGCCACTACAGCAACGGATTTTTGACTTAAGTTGATTCGGTTAAAATCACTAATTTGGTCGACAATTAAGACTTGGGCTTTAGGTGCATAATGGCGGTATTTCATACCAGGAGCTTTCGGAACGTCTTTGTCCCCCACCTTACCGTGATTTAAAAGAACTTCGGTTCCCAGAACTGCGCTCAACTCACTTGGAGTAATGGCACCGGGACGCAAGACGATGTTTGGTGTCACGGTTAAATCTATAATAGTAGATTCTAGTCCGATTTCGGTTTGTCCACCATCAATAATCCCGGCGATTTTACCGTTGAGATCGTGGTAAACATGCGTTGCAGTAGTTGGGCTAGGCTTAGTTGAGGTATTAGCGGAAGGTCCGACGATAGGACGGCCCAGCTTAGCAATTAATTCGTGGGTTAAGGAATCAGCAGGATTACGAAAAGCCACGGTTGGCAAGCCACCGGTCACAGCGGTCGGCAAACTACCGGGTTTAACCTTCAAAAGAATGGTTAAGGGACCGGGCCAAAATTTAGCAACAAGTTTCTGGGCGGTTTCCGGCACGTCAATGGCGTATTCTTGGGCCATGGCAAAGTCGGCTACGGTAGCAATCAAAGGGTTGTCGCTTGGACGACCTTTAGCTGCATAGACCTTCTTGACGGCGGCTTCGTTGGTGGCATCGGCACCTAGGCCATAGACGGTCTCGGTGGGAAAGGCAACAAGTTCGCCTGCTTTTAAAATTTCAACGGCTGCATCAATCTGATCAGCCTGAAAAATTTTTGTTTCCATTATTAAGCTTTACTTCCTTTCACCATCCGCGGATGGCCTGCTAAATCATTTTTAAATTCTATCTGATAATTTGGTAAACATTTTGCGAAAATTTGCGATAAATCTTTTTTTTGATGGAGGCCAAATTCAAGATAAAAGTGACCACCGGGGTTCAAATGAGCGTCGATTTGTTTGACAAATTTGCGATAAAAATCTAAACCGTCGACACCTGCAAAAAGTGCGAGGTCCGGTTCATTTTGAATGACGTTGTCATCCATGATACTTGTCTCAGTGGTTTTGATATAAGGTGGGTTTGAAATCACCACATCAAAACTCCCTAAGCCCGTCAGAATATCAGCTGCAACAGTCTGAATGTCTAAGCCAAAGTCGGCAAAGTTCTCTTGAGCAACGGTTAAGGCGTCAGCAGAGATATCAGAGGCAGTTTGAACCACATTGAGATCGGAAGAGCACACGTCTGAACTCCAGTCACCAATGGAAATC
>CAMJXI010000028.1 GCA_946409675.1 uncultured Lactobacillus sp.
GAGGCTGAAAATATGAACTCACCTGCATCACGCCAAGGTAACCTAGTCCGGTACGGAGTTTACTTAGTGGGCTACCTGATGGTTATCGGTGCCATGAAACTGGCATTCTTGGGCGACAAATTACATTTATGGGGCATGATTCTTTTCGGAGTTGTTGCACTCATGATCCTCATCTTTTATGTCTACCGGTTTAACCGGGAAGAACGCTTTTTTGAAAAAAACGAATATAAATATTCTTGGCTAAGTAACTATCGCTTGATTATCATTTTGACGCTGGTCATTGTGGCAATGGGTATTTTGATTAGTTACTTGCAGTCGCGGGGTAAGATACCAGCCATTCACGGCTTAATTACCTACACGGTGAATACAAAGGCGCCAATCTTTTGGTTCATGATTGTGGCCCAAGGTGTGGTAATTAACGTCTTGCAACAATATTTAGCTAATGGTTTCTTGTTTAATTATTATTTTAGGTTGTCTGATAGAATGGTTGGGTTAGCCGGCATGGTCACCAGTGCCTTAATCTTTACGGCTTTGAACTTTCATGCCAGTCTTGCAGTCCTGATTATCGAATTTATCTTCGGAATGATCTTCTCTTGGTCATACCTTTATACGCAAACTATGTTGATGCCAATTTACTTGGCAGTCTTAAACGGTGTGCTTGCCGTAATTCTTTATTAATATGAACTTCTTCTTAAAGGCTTATCTGCTAAAGATAGGCCTTTTTTTAGTGGTACGTAATTTTTGAGTTTTAGAATAACAATCTGTTATATTACTCAATGATAAGAGGTTTATTTTCAAATTTACAGCGGAAAATAATCTAGTCGGGGGAATTAGCATGAAAAGTCTGAAATTCGTTGGCTCAATCGTCAGAGAATGGAGTAAACACTGGGCGGCCTACACAATTTTGACCGTCGTGGTCAGCCAAGTAATTAATTTAGTGTTACTGCCATTTATTCAATTCTTAATTGCACTTGTGTTAAAAATTAATAATTTGCCTTATTTGTCTTACACCAATATTGGCACGATTGTACTGCACCATCCGATTGCAGCCTTTGCGTTTCTCCAAATCCTGCTCATTGTTTTTTTACTGGTCTACCTGCAATATGCCATCCTAATTTACGGTATTACTAGCATCTACCATGGCAAAAAAGAAAGTTTCCTGGTGTTCTTGAAACAAAGCGTGAAGAGTATCAATCACCAATCGCTACTTGGCTGGCTCTCCTTTATTCTTTATATGCTACTAATTGTGCCGTTTTCTAACGCAGCTTTCAGCACGCAATTACTCGCCAAAGCTAAAATTCCTGTCTTTGTCCTAGACAGTTTCTCGACCAATATTCCCATGAGTATTGCTATCATGTTTGGTGGCCTCGTCATGATTTTTCTCGCCATCCGCCTGATTCGAGCAGTTCCAATAACCGTTTTGCAAAATATCAGTTTTAGTCAAGCCTTGAAACAGAGTTGGCAGGAGACTAAGCATACTTTTTGGGCCTATGTGCTGCGTGTTTTCTGGCTCTCTCTGCTTTCTTCGGGCATTACTTTTGTCTGGATCAGAGGATTAATTTTAATTCAGCAGGGCCTCGATAAAACGAGCATTGCCTTAGTTGGTGGAATCATCACCATGACTGTTTTAGAGTTGGGCTTGCTTGTCTGGCAATCCTTCATGACGGTTTTGTTCTTTATGTTGGTCTTAGACCCAGATATCACAGGTACTACAAACTCCGAGATTAATCCAAGTGCACCGACTGAACGCAAATTCAGGAGAACGATTCGTGTAGTCACTTCAATTGGCTTGCTTGCCGTTGGGGTAATCATCGCCATTTACAACACGACATATATGATAGGGGCGTACGACAGTAAGCCGCTCTTGGTGGCGCATCGGGGCGTTGACGATTTTAACGGCGTCCAAAATACCATCCCGGTACTTGAGAAGACGGCCAAACAACACCCGGATTATGTCGAAATGGATGTTCATGAAACGAAAGATAACCAGTTCGTCGTCATTCACGACGCTGATCTAAACGCGTTAGCTCGAATTAACAAAACCGTGCGTTCCATGACCTTAGCAGAACTCCAAAAGACCACGGTCTATGAGAACGGCTATTCTGCCAAAATTCCTAGTTTTGATGACTATCTGGCTACTGCAGAAAAAATTGACCAACCATTAATCGTAGAATTAAAGATTACCGACAAAGATTCCAAGAATGTCATTGCTCTTTTCTTGAAAAAATATGCCAACCGTTTGATTAAAGACAAATATCCAATGCATTCCTTGAGCTATAAGGCGGTTACCCAAGCCAAAAACGCTTATCCCAAATTGTTCGTGAGTTACATTACGCCATACAACTTGACCTTCCCAGAAACGCCGGCCGACGCTTATACGGCGGAACAGTCGACCCTGGACACTGAGTTCATGAATAATGCTAATGATGCCAACAAGAGGGTCTGGGCTTGGACCATCGATGACGCTGATGATATGAAGACCATGCTCTTTATCGGAGTTGACGGTATTATCACCGACAACCTTGATTTGCTGCAGCAGACGGTCGATGAGGCCTATAACCATCCAACTTATGCCCAGAGACTGGAATACTTTGCAGATGACATGGTGTTAGTTGCCCGGCATAATAACGTTGAAAACTAATTTGAACACAAAAAATACCCAGAAATCTACAATGATTTCTGGATATTTTCTATTATAAAGCGAGTAGCGTGAATCGAACCCGCATCGTCAGCTTGGGAAGCTGATGTTCTACCATTAAACTATACTCGCCTAATAAGGAAATTATAGCATAAAAAAAATCCCAACTTAAGGGATTTTTTACAATAAGTCTAGATCTTACGCAAGTAAGCTCCATCTAACCATTGGTTAGTTCCAAGGTTGTACCAAGTTTTACCATTAACAGTAACGACTTGGAAGTATTTCCACTTAGAACCATGAACTAAACGACGGCCAGTCCAGTTAGTACCAAAACTCTTCCAAAGGTTAATACCGTAGCCAGGTTTGTATGAAACTTGAACTACACCTTTTTGTGAGCTAGAACTTTTATCGAGGGAAGGAGCCTGTGTAGAAGTGACTTTCCCTGTGGTTTTAGCAGCGCTTGTTCCGTAAAGCTTTACTAATGCTGCTAAATATTCTTTGTCAATTGTCGACACGTTTGAACGACTAGCATAATACATAACACCTGATGGGCAGGAATCATGTTTCAAACCAGCAACATGTCCAAGTTCGTGAAGAGCAGTCGCGTATTGACGTTGTGCATAATTGCGACCCTCACGGTTCTTCAATGATTGACTTGAAGTTAAGTATGCTTCTGCACGAGAATATGTTGATCCTCTTAACCATGCACTTGTAATTCCAAGTTCAGTTTGATCAGTAGTGTTCTTTTGGCCTAATTTAACTTCGCCATTAGTAGTCTTTACAAACTTGATAACTTGGTAGCTATTAATTTCGTTAGCTGCCTTAACCCATGCGTTTGCGATAGTACTTTCAGTACCAGGGTTAATAGAATATGTAATTGTAGAACTTGCCCATTTGCCACCCTTAAGAGCGACAGACGCCTCTACTTGTGTAGGTTCGCTGACATGGTCAACTGCAGTAATCAATCCAATACTTACCATTGCCGTAGTAAGCATTAATGAAATGCCGTGTAATTTATTAAATTTTTGTTTTCTCCTATATTTTCTTTATCTCTTTGCTTGCTAATAACATATCGTCTATGAAAAATAAAAGAAATAGCTAAAAAAGTTTCATAACAGTACAAAAAATGTCGGAAAAAATTGGAATATACCAAAATAAAACAAATTATCACGGAAAAATTAAAGAATGCATGTAATATACCCAGGAAACGTTTTCATTAAATTTGTACAGAAAATGGGCGATTTATGAAAAATTAGGAAGGTAATAAAAATTACACAATAAAAAAACCAATGCTATGTAAGCATTGGAAGCGGATTTAGCAATTCTTAAAATAATCTCATCATTTAAGAAAGCCTGTTATGATAAAGTTTGTGCGATACATTTTTAATGTCTGGTGCGAGAGATCCGAGCGAAGTGAGAATTAAATTGTGCATTGCTCGACTACTAACTGTGTAAATAATTTCGGAGCTATTTGTTATGTTATAATTTTTTGCCGAAACATTATGGGCGATTACAGAGTCAAATTCGAGTCCTTTAGCCAAATAGATGGGAAGGATGATCAAACCATTTTTTAAAGAACGCGTTTTTTGAGTTATCAGGTTAAATTCAATTTTTCCTGTAAGTTGTTCTGCAAGAGTTTGCGCTTGTGCGATATTTTTGGTGATCACGGCAACCATCTTATATTTTGCCAATTGCTCGGTCAAAATGTCTAAATAGCTCGGAACAAAATCTTTCTCTTCTGGCAATTCGATTACTTCTGGAAGTTTTGCTCCCCGGTTAAACGAGTTAATCGTCGGATTGTTGATCAAGGCTTTTCCGAAATCGGTAATTTCCTTGGTAGAACGATAACTAGTATTGAGTAAATGTGCGCTGATCTTCTTATTTGGGAAGATATTCGACAATGAGTTGTTGAACGCCACATCACTACTCATCTCGGTCATTGAAAAGATGTCTTGCGCGTAATCACCCAATAGAGTGAACTTGGCTTTAGGAAAGCTGTGGGCGAGATAGGTGAGAATTGCTGGACTATAATCCTGCATCTCATCGACGAAGAGGTATTTGATATTGAAGTTTTGGCCACTACCGGTCAACAAATCACGCAAATACATAATCCCAATCGCGTCATTGATATCAAGATGGTGTAGTTCGATGTTTTGGGCGGTGGCATAGAATACCTCTTTAAAGGCGTCGTGGTTTAAATCGACCGGTCGTAATTGCTTTAAGAAGTTCAAGTAAGTCTGGTAAAGGTCGATGAACAAGTCGTTTTGGATGGCGTTATGAACTGGTCGTAGTTTACGGTGGGCTAGTTTCTCCGCCAAAAACTGGAATTCATCATCGTAGTTCTTCTTACGGGTCTGCTCACCCAAAAGATTGAGGTACTGGCTATCGGACAAGTTTTCGATTTCTTGTTCAATTTCTGGGGTTGCCGCAATCTTTTTCACGCGTTGTTTGAGAATCTTAGTGAGTGCAACTTTGGTTTGATAAAAACGTTCTGCTAAAGTGTGCTGATTGCTGATGCCACTATAGATTGTCTGTGCTTCTTTCTTTGAAATAATTATTTTTCCTTCTATTAAAAGGTCGACGAAGGGCAAATCATCACTCGGTGTTTGTTTCAAATAAAGTTTGATGTCGGTCATAAATTGGCTGCTAGCGAAGTAGTCCCGGATTTTGTGGGTCTCTTCTGGAAAACTCTGCTGATCTTTTTCGAAACGATCGAATAACGTTTCAACGACAAAGCCTTGGTGGCGGCGTACCAGAAAATCGTTCAAGGTGACTTGACGCATGTTTTTCTCACCTAAACTAGGGAGAACTTCTGCGATGTAGTTGCTAAATAGGTTGTTCGGGGAGAAGAGAATAATCTGGTCAGAATCTAATTTGGTCCGTGAATGGTACAGCAAATAAGCGATTCTTTGCAAGATAGCGGAGGTTTTACCGCTACCGGCTACACCTTGGACGACTAACAGGTCCGCATTTGTGTTGCGGATAATCTCGTTTTGTTGTTCCTGGACTGAGGCCACGATGTTTTTCATGTGCGTGTCGCTGTTCTCAATCAAGATGTCCTGCAAAATATCGTCGCCAACAGTTTCGTTGGTATCAAACATTTTGGTAATCTGACCGTCTTCAATCTTGAATTGCCGCTTATTATCGAGGTTGGCTTCTGCAATCCCAACGGGTGTTTCATATTCGGCAGGTCCGAGTGTCCCGTTGTAATAGAGTGAAGAAATAGGAGCGCGCCAGTCGTAGACCAAGAACTCATCGTTCTCATCGATTAAGGAACTAGTACCGATGTAGAGCGATTCTTGTTCACCATCTTCAGAGATATCAATCCGGCCAAAATACGGTGTGCCGTTCAATAGATTCAAATGTTTCTCGCGGTTGGTCAAAATCGTTTCGTTTTCAAAAGCCAAGGCAACTAATTGTTTTTGTTGTTGGATGGCGGCATTAGTTTCCATCCGGTCATCGACTTCGGCTAAGTTGACCTTGGCAGTATCGCCGTAGGTAGATTCAACTTTGCGCCGCTCAGAAGTAGCCTTGTTTAAGGAATCCTTCGTTAAGGCAAGTTGCTTGATAATCTCTTCTTGGACCAAATCGACCCGTTTTTGTTCAGCTTGTTTTGAGTTGTTTTCCATAGTTTCCTTCTATTGATTAATGAATGTGTTAACAGAGATAAATTGATTACCTATTGTAGTAAAAATTCGGTAATTAGTAAAGAAATTGGCCAGTAGATAAAAGACAATGTTTTAAAAACTGTCTTATTTTAGATAGAAATGGCATAAAATTTTCAAAATTCAGGTATTTTTTGGTACAATAAAGTATTATTGTTGGCATAGACCGTACACTTTTGGGGTGAAATAGTGAGAGAGATTGAATTAATCATCAACGAATACGCTGGTAACGCAAGAACGAAGAAATTAATTCCAGGATTAATTGCCAAGTTGGCAGAAGAATTTACTTTTGCATCAACCAGCTATACTAAAAAACCTGGCGACGCGCGTAAAGCCGTCGAAGCAGTAGTTCAAAAAGATGAAAATACAGACGAGGACTTGTTAATTGTCGTCGTCGGTGGTGATGGCACTTTACATGACGTTGTTAATGGCTTGCAGGAACTCGGTCGCTCCGATATTCCTGTCGGCTATATTCCAAACGGAACGGGAAACGACTTTGCTCGTGCCCATGGGATTCCTTTGAAACCATTTAAAGCAGTTGAAGCTTTGAAGACTGCTAACCCACACGAAGCAAGAATCGGTAAGGCAGTGACTGAAGAATTTGGCACACTTTATTTCCTCAATAACTTTGGAATTGGGGTGGACGGCAGAATTGTCCTAGACACAAACAGATCAAAGGCAAAGTCGATGTTAAACAAGGCGCATATTGGCCAACTGTCGTATGCTACCAACATTTTGCATTCACTTACTAAGCAAAAATCCTTTGAAATTAAAGTGAAGATTGATAAAGAGTTGACTGTACCGAATGCCTATCTTTGTGTATTCACCAACCATCCGTTCCTCGGTGGAGGCTTGCGCCTGTTCCCAGACAGCACCCAAGACTGGCATAAGCTCAGCTTTGTTCTTGTCCGTAAGGAAAAATGGCGTAAACTAATTGGCGTCTTAGCCGCAATCGTTAGTGGAAAATCCGTCCATAAATTATTGGCTCATATCCAATCTGATCGCTACGAGTTTACGACTGAGTCGGCTCAACCAGTGCAATTAGATGGCGAAGAATTTAGTAGTCCAGTGCACGCAGTTTTGAGTCAAGTCGACCAAATGGTGTTGTTGCCTTTATCGCAACACGCAAAGTAAGAAGTAATCAATATTCTAGCGTCTTTTGACAAACCTACCAGATTTGCTAGAATGAACTTAACAATAAATAGTTGAGATTTAGAAGAGTAGTTTCCGCGAATTTTCTGAACAGCGAGTGATGACAGTGTGAGATCACCAGAAAAGGGAAGCGAATGGACTAAATCAAAATCAACGAGTGGTAGGCTTTATACTACAAGAGATAAGGTCTTTGGACTTTAATACTGGTGGTACCGCGAATATTTCGCCCTGTTGTGTAAAAACAACGGGGCTTTTTTGTTTATTTAGAGAATTGCAGTAAAAAAGATTGATGAAAATGATGGAGGAAAAGATTTTGGCAAAAGGAATTATTTTAACTGGAGATCGCCCAACGGGTAAATTACATATTGGACATTACGTGGGCTCACTGAAGAATCGTGTGGAGCTACAAAACAGTGGGGACTTTGAACCCTTCATTATGATTGCTGACACGCAAGCACTCACCGATAATGCCCGCAATCCAGAAAAAATTAAGAATAGTTTGATTGAAGTAGCCTTGGATTACTTGGCTGTGGGAATCGACCCAGCAAAATCAACGATTTTTGTCCAATCACAAATTCCAGCTCTTTTTGAATTGACGGCTTACTACCTCGATTTGGTTAGTGTGGCTCGTTTGGAAAGAAACCCAACTGTTAAATCGGAAATCAAGCAAAAAGGTTTCGGCGAAAGTTTGCCAGCAGGATTCTTGATTTATCCTGTCTCACAAGCTGCTGATATTACAGCATTTAAGGCTGACCTTGTACCAGTTGGCGATGACCAAGAACCAATGCTCGAACAAACGCGTGAAGTTGTGCGTGCCTTCAACAGTGCTTATGACACTGACGTGTTGGTGGAACCAAAGGGCTACTTCCCACCAAAGGGTCAAGGCAGAATCCCTGGACTCGATGGCAATGCCAAGATGAGTAAGTCACTCGGGAACGCCATTTACTTGAGTGATACTGAAGAAGAATTGCACAAAAAAGTGATGAGCATGTACACTGACCCATTGCACATCAAGATTGATGACCCCGGCCATATCGAGGGTAATACTGTCTTCACTTACTTGAATATTTTTGATCAAGATAAGGCAAAAGTGGCTGAACTTAAGGAACAATACCAAGCCGGCGGCTTAGGCGACGTTAAAATCAAGAAGTACTTGTTTGAAGTTTTGAATGAAGAATTCACACCAATTAGAGAACGGAGATTAGAATTTGCAAAAGATCCCCAAGCGGTTTACGATATGCTTCAAGCGGGTTCAAAACGTGCGAATGAAGTAGCGAACCAAACCTTGCAAGAGGTAAGAGCAGCAATTGGTTTTAACTACTTTGACTAGAGTGCGAGCCTTCACGGTTATCTCTTGAGGATTAACGAATCCCTGACAAAACAGGAACTGTTTTGAGAAGGGATAGTTAAACGAAGAGAGATGTGAAGGCGAGCACGTTTAAGAAATACTGTCTCGCTACTTGGTTAGGAACTAAAAAATTTCAGTATTAATTTATGTTGAAACGTGCTTATCCACACAATCTTCTCCACCTAACTTCTTATCTCCAAATGACTGTGTCATTTTCTCGATAAGCTCGTTAGTGCTCAAAGATTCCCGTGTGGTTTCGCACTCTACTTAAGAGGACAATATCGTGAATTACAAACGAATTCCCTGGCAACAATATTTTATGATGCAAGCACTAGTTATCGCACAACGTTCAACCTGTGACCGTGCCCTTGTCGGCAGTGTCCTAGTCAAAGACGCCCGCATGATTGCTAGTGGTTACAACGGTTCAGTTCATGGCCAACCACATTGTGACGAAGTCGGTCACCAAATCGTCGATGGCCACTGTGTCCGCACCATCCACAGCGAAATGAACGCTCTTTTGCAATGTGCCAGCAACGGTATCTTCACTCAAGACACCGAAATTTATGTGACCCATTTTCCTTGTTATAATTGTTCCAAGGCACTCGCCCAAGCTGGCGTCGCCAAAGTCAATTATTTCTACGACTATCGCGTCGACCCACTTGCCAAAGAACTTTTTGAAAAAGTAGGCGTCGAAGTTAACAAGATTACAATTGATCCCCATTACCTAGAAAACTTACTAGCAGAAATTAGCGAGGACTAAAACATGAAAGCCTTGATTAATATTGATTATACGTATGATTTTGTAGCAGACGATGGCAAGCTTACGGCGGGCAAACCCGCTCAAGCGCTTGAACAAAAGATTGTTGAAGTGACCAAGGAGTTTACCGACAACGGTGACTTCGTGGTTTTTGCAATCGACGGCCATGACGCAACAGACCAGTATCATCCCGAGATGAAACTTTTCCCACCTCATAATTTAATCGGCACACCAGGTCGCGCACTTTATGGTTCCTTGAACGACTTTTATCAAGCCAACAAAGACAAAGGAAATGCTTACTGGATTGATAAACGCCACTATTCTGCCTTTAGCGGAACCGATTTAGATATTCGTTTACGCGAACGTAATATCACAGAGCTAACCTTGGTTGGTGTCTGTACTGATATCTGTGTCTTGCATACCGCAGTTGACGCCTACAATCTTGGTTACAAAATTAACGTCCCCGAAAATTGTGTGGCCAGCTTTAACCAAATTGGACACGACTGGGCGTTAAGCCATTTCAAGGGTTCACTCGGTGCCAATGTTTTTGAAGCCTAACAGTACTGTTAGTTGTGTTTAAGCTAAATATGATAAAATTAGGTTAGTATTAAGTAACAAAATACATTTTTCGACGAGAAGGAGAAAAACAAAAGATGGATAACCAAAATGTGACACCGCATAATAATGGCTCTGCTCCACAACAAAAACCCGCTTTTCAATTTAAACCTTGGATGTGGATTGTCGGAGTAGTCGGCGTTATTGCGATTATTGCAATGATGTTTGTTTCGATGTACAACGGTTTAGCCAAAGAAAACCAAAATGTGGAAGCTCAATGGAGCCAAGTTGAAAACCAAATGCAACGTCGGTATGACTTGATTCCTAACTTGGTTAACAGTGTTAAGGGTTCAATGAAGCAAGAAAAAGATGT